>CANEVG010000108.1 GCA_947442095.1 Sphingomonadaceae bacterium | reverse complement strand
CAGAATACCCGCAAATCGCCTCGGCTGGTCTGCCGCCCGCCAGCAGCACATCGGCCACCACGATCGCGCCCGCACCGATAAACGGGTTACGCGGTCTGCCTTGCTCGGTTTCCAGCCGCACGATCGAATTGAACGCGCTGCCCGAAGGCTCGCGCCCCGCCCGCGCCCAGAGCGCGTCGCCGATCCGGCCAAGCGCCAAGGTCAGCGAAAAGACCTTGGAAACCGACTGGAATGAGAACGGCTCGTCCGCATCCCCGCCCACATATTCGGGGCCATCTGCCAACAAGACCACAATCCCGAACCGGTCTGGCGAGACACAGGCGGGCGGCGGGATGTAGTCCGCCACGCGCCCGCGTGTTATCGCGCCGCGCATTTACTCGGCGATTTCGCCAACGATGGCGGCCAGATTTTTTACTTCAGGTAGCGCTTGTACCAGTCGGCTATGCGCTCCAGCCGGTCGCGCTGGAAGCTGGGGCGCTCAATCCCATGGTTCTCATCAGGGTAGCCCACCAGGCGCGTCGGCACGCCCGTAAGCTTCAACGCCTGATAGAGCTGCTGCCCGCCGATCAGCGGCACGTTATCGTCCGCGATTCCGCCCATGAAAAGCGTCGGCGTCTTGATCCGGTCGGCATGCATCAGCGGCTCGGATAACCGCATCCACAGCGCAGGGTCCTGCCACGGCGGGCCGACTTCCTGCGCATATTGCTGGATATACTGGTCAACGCCGAACAGCGCGAAGATGTTGCCCTCGCCCGCCCCGCTGAACGCGGCCTTGAACCGGTTGTCGCGCACGATCAGGAAATCGGTAAGGATGCCGCCGTAGCTCCACCCGCCTACGCCCAGTTCTTCCGGATCGGCAATGCCTTGAGCCACCGCCCAATCGGTCGCCGCATACAGATCGAGCACTTCCTTGTTGCCCCAATCAGCCACAATCGCGGTGCCGTAGGCATCGCCCCGGCCCGAACTGCCGCGATAGTTGACTGCCAGCACCGCATAGCCCTGCGCCGCGATCCATTGGCGCATCGTGTCGATCTCGTGCGTATCTTGCGCGGTCGGCCCGCCGTGGATCCACAGCACCGTGGGATAGCGCTGCCCCTGCACATAGCCCGCCGGAAGTGTCAGCAGCCCATGCACTTCGCTGCCATCGCTCGCCGTGGCGGCGAAGTCGCGCACCGGAGACCATGCGATGGCCGCCCCCAGCTTGCTGTTGTGCGCGGTAAGCGCGCGCATGGTCTTGCCTTCCAGCGCATAGACTTCGGGCATTGCATCATCGCCGCTGGCAATCACCGCGCGAGGCGCCTTGGCATCCTTGCCGCCGCACTGATCGAACACTGCCAGCCTTGGATCACCCAACCGCTGGACGCTGCCGGTGGCCAGATCGAACATGGCGGGAACTTCGTGCCGGTCTTCGGCCAGGATAGCCCCGACGCGCCCAACGCCCAGATCAACCGGGCGCTGCACATAGGTGCCGATCGATGAGGCGATCACTCTTGTCTGCCCCGTCGCGAGGACCGTCTCGGCAAGGCGCGGCTGGCTATACTGGTTGAGCTTGGGCACATCGCCCACCAGATGCGCGATCCTGCTGCCATCGGCTGACCAGATCAGCGTCTGCCCGAGCGCCCCATCAAACTTTGCCGCCACGCGGGGCGCGGCACTCGCCTTCGCCTCGACCACATGCAGCCACTGGGCGGCAGGCGTTTCGGGATCGAGCGCGTGATCGGCGAGATAGGCCACGCTCTTGCCATCGGGCGACCATTCCGCTGCACTGTCGTCGAACGAATCCGAAGCAGTCAGCCGCGTTTCGGTCTTTGCCGCGACATCGAACAATGCCAGGTGCGTGTGGCTTTCTGCTGTCAGGAAACCGACGCCGTCTTCCTTGAACTTCACATCGTCGACAACCACGGGCAGCGGGCGTTCTTCATCATCCTTCGGCGGCTCGGGTGCGGGATCCGTGATGGTCAGCAGCAGGCGGCGCGAATCGGGCGACCAGCGGAACGCGGCGATATCGGCCTTCACATCGGTCAGCTTCTGGGCCTCGCCGCCGCGGCGGTCGAGAAGCCAGATCTGCGCCTGCTTGTCCTTGCCGCGCTTCGACAGAAACGCGAGTGTCTTGCCGTCCGGGCTAAACGCGGGGGCACTCGCGCTGTCTTCCGAACCGGTCAGCTGCAAGGCAGGCGAACCTGCCAGGTCTGCCAGCCAGATCGCCGAGCGGCGCTTGTCGGCCTTCACATCGGCCATGCTGGCTACATAGGCCGCCTGCCGGCCATCGGGCGCGCAGGTTAGCTCGGAAAGCGAGCGCATCGCTAGAATGTCGTCGATGGTGACGGGATGGCGGGCAGTTCCGCCTTCTGCCGCGGCCAGCGGCACCGCAGCGAGCAGCGCAATACCGGCCACGCCAAACCTCAGACTGTAGTGCTTTGCGCCGCGTGCCATTGCTCACTTCCTTTCAAATCCCGGACAGAAGTCAAGCCTAACCGGCACATCCGGTCACCGCAATCGGCACCTTACGCCATGACCAATGCAACCAACCCGGCTAGAGTGGGGGAATATGGCCGGAAATCTCGAATTCACCACCACGATGAGCGACGCGCTCGTTGTCCTCGGCGCGGCGGGGATCATCATCCCCGCCTTCGCCCGCGCGCGCATCACGCCGGTCATCGGCTTCATTCTCGTTGGCGTGCTCGTCGGCCCCTTCGGTCTCGGGCGGCTCGTCGGACAGTTCCCCTCGCTCTACTACATCACGATCACCAAGCCCGAGGCGATTGCTCCGTTTGCCGAACTCGGCGTGATCCTGCTGCTGTTCGAGATCGGGCTGGAACTGTCGTTCGCACGCCTTTGGGCCATGCGCGCGCAAGTGTTCGGGCTCGGCGTTACCAAGTTGATGCTGTGCGCCACACTCCTGTTTGGCGTGCTGCTGGCAATGGGCCAGGGCGTGCCTGCCGCCGCAGGTCTGGGCATTGCGCTGGCTTTGTCGTCCACAGCGCTGGTTCTGCCGATTGCCGGCACGCAAAGCCCGGTCGGGCGCAAGGCGCTCGCTATGCTGCTGCTCGAAGACATCGCGCTTGTGCCGATCATCTTCGTGCTCGGCGCGTTCGGGCCGGGCGATGAAGGCGGCGCGCGCCTGATCGAAACGCTTTGGCGCGGCGGGCTTGTCGTGCTCGTCATGCTCACGCTGGGCCGCTTCCTGCTCCCGCGCCTGTTTGCCAGCGCCGCGCGCACCAAGAGCCCGGAGCTGTTCCTCGCCTTCAGCCTGCTAGTCGTCATCGCCGCCGCGCTCGCTACGGCAGGTGTGGGCCTCTCCCCGATCATGGGCGCGCTGCTCGCCGGCCTGCTGATCGCCGAGACGGACTATTCGCAGGAGGTCGAGGCGCTGACTGCGCCGTTCAAGGGCCTTGCGCTCGGGGTGTTCCTGATCACTGTCGGGATGAGCATCGATGTGGCGCAAATCTGGGGCCAGTTCGGCGCCATCGCGCTCGGCGTGGTCGCGGTGCTGGCAGGCAAAGCGATTGTCACAGCACTGCTGCTGCGTGTTCGCGGTGCCTCGCGCGGCATGGCGGCCGAAACCGGACTGCTGATGGCGGCCCCATCCGAAACCACGCTCATCGTGCTGTCTGCCGCCGCCGCCGCCGGAATTATTGGGCAGGCGACGGCGCAGTTCTGGCAGATCGTTACGGCGCTGGGCCTGACGCTCACGCCGGTGCTGGCGATGGCAGGCCGCCGCCTCGCCCGGCGGATTGACCGGCAGCACGGAGCGCCGACGCAGGAGGTTCCCGCCGATGCGGAAGGCCGCGCGCTGCTTTTCGGCTTCGGCCGGGTCGGTCAACTCGTTGGCGCCATGCTGGCGCGCCACGATGTGCCATGGCTGGCGGTCGATGCCGATCCTTCCGTCGTCGCCGGGGGCCACACCGCCGGGCACCCGGTGATCTTCGGCAACGTTTCGAACGCAACCCTGCTCGAAAAGCTCCACCTTGATACTGCCCGCGCCGTGATCGTCACGATGGACGAGCCGGTCCTCGTAAGCCGCACGGTCCGCCGCATCCGCGCCGCGCACCCGGATCTGCCGATCATCGTGCGCGCCCGCGATGCCAATCATGCCGCCGAACTCTACCGCGCCGGAGCGAGCGATGCCGTCCCCGAAACGCTCGAAAGTTCGCTGCAACTTTCCGAAGCCGTGCTGGTCGACATGGGCGTGGCGCTGGGGCCGGTGATTGCCTCTATCCACGACATGCGCGACGAGCTTCGTGAGACAATCATGCGCGAAGGCGGGCTTGATCAGAAGCCGAAGCTGAAGGCAGCTGGTATCAGAAATCGCTGACCCTTACCCCGCCAGTACGCCCTTCGCCGCTGCAACCGCCTCGGCCGCCTTGGCACCGTCAGGCCCGCCGCCTTGGGCCATATCAGGCCGCCCACCGCCGCCCTTGCCGCCGAGCGCTTCTACGCCCGCCCGCACCAGATCGACTGCGCTGACTTTGCCCGCAAGGTCCGCGGTCACGGCCGCAGCAATGCTCGCCTTGCCTTCGTTGACTGCAACGATCACCGCCACGCCCGAGCCCATGCGCGCCTTGGCCTGATCGAGCAGTCCGCGCAGGTCCTTGGGGTCGAGCCCCTCAAGCACTTGGCCGGAGAACGTGATATCGCCGACTTTCTCGTCTGCGCTTTCGGTCTTGGCCCCGCCGCCGCCGAGTGCAAGCGCCTTCTTGGCATCGGCCAGTTCGCGCTCCAGCTTGCGTCGCTCGTCAAGCAGCGCGCCGACCCGTGCCTCGACATCATCAGGCGTCGTGCGCAGCAGGCCAGCCGCGCGCTTCAAGGCTTCTTCGCGGCCCACCAACCAGCCCCGCGCGCCCTCGCCCGTGAGCGCCTCTATGCGACGCACACCCGAGGACACTGCACCCTCGCTCACGATCCTGAGCACACCGATATCGCCCAGCGCACGCACATGGGTGCCACCGCACAGTTCCACCGAATAGGGCGTGTCCTTTCCGGTGCCCATGCTGAGCACGCGCACTTCGTCGCCATATTTCTCGCCGAACAGCGCCATGGCGCCCGCCGCAATCGCGTCCTCGGGCGTCATCAGGCGCGTATTCACCGCGGCATTGGCGCGGATTTCAGCGTTCACTTCGGCCTCGATCGCCGCAAGGTCATCCACCGTCAGCGCGGTCGGTTGGGCAAAGTCAAAGCGCAGCCGGTCGGCCGAGACCATCGAGCCCTTCTGCGTGACATGCGCGCCCAGCCGATTGCGCAGGGCCTGATGCAGCAAGTGCGTGGCCGAATGGTTAGCGCGCGTGGCATCGCGCCGCGCCACGTCGAACCCGAGCAGCACGGGATCGCCCTTCTTGACCGACCCTGCCTCGACCACGCCGACATGCGCGTGGAGCCGCCCGAGCGGCTTGGCTGTATCGCTCACCGCGATGCGCAGGCCTTCGTTGGTGCTGATCGTCCCCGCATCGCCCATCTGGCCGCCGCTTTCGCCGTAGAACGGGGTCTGGTTGGTCAACACAGTCACCGCCTCGCCCGCATGGGCTTCGGTGACTTCCTTGCCGTCCTTGACCAGCGCGACGACCACGCCCTCGCCCACGTTGGCGCTGTAGCCAGTGAATTCGGTTGCGCCCTCGCGCTCGGCAATGTCGAACCACACTTCGCTGTCAGCGGTCTGGCCCGAGCCCTTCCAAGCTGCGCGCGCTGCGGCCTTCTGCTGCGCCATTGCGGCTTCGAAGCCAGCCCGATCAACCGAAATGCCGCGTGCCCGCAGCGCGTCTTCAGTAAGATCATAAGGGAAGCCGAAGGTGTCATACAGCTTGAACGCGGTCTCACCGGGCAGGCTGTCGCCCTCGCTTAGATCACCGGCTTCCTCATCGAGCAAGCGGAGGCCATTTGCCAGCGTGCGGCGGAACTGCACTTCCTCGCGCAGCAGGGTTTCCTCGACGAGCGGCTGCGCGCGGCCCAGTTCCGGGAAGGCCTGCCCCATTTCGGTGACGAGCGATCCTACCAGCCGGTGCATCAACGGCTCTTTCGCGCCAAGCAGGTGCGCATGGCGCATCGCGCGGCGCATGATCCGGCGCAGCACATAGCCGCGCCCTTCGTTGGACGGCAGAACGCCGTCGGCCAGGAGGAAGCTGGACGAGCGCAAGTGGTCTGCGATGACGCGGTGGCTGGCGCGGCTCTCGCCTTCGGCTTTCGTACTCGTCAGGCTCTGGGATGCTGCAATCAGCGCGCGGAACGTGTCGGTGTCATAGTTGTCGTGCTCGCCCTGCATGACTGCGGCAACGCGCTCGATCCCCATGCCCGTGTCAATGCTCGGGCTAGGCAGGTTCGTGCGCGTACCATCGGCCGCCTGTTCGAACTGCATGAACACAAGGTTCCAGATTTCGATGAACCGGTCGCCATCCTCGTCGGGCGAACCCGGAGGCCCGCCAAAAATGTTGTCGCCATGATCGTAGAAGATTTCCGAGCAAGGCCCGCAGGGTCCGGTATCACCCATCGACCAGAAGTTGTCAGACGTGGGAATGCGGATGATGCGGTCTTCGGAAAGGCCCGCGATCTTCTTCCAGAGGTCGAATGCCTCGTCGTCGGTGTGGTAGACCGTGACGATAAGCTTGTCCTTGGGCAGACCCCATTCGCGGGTCAGCAAGGTCCAAGCATGGGTGATCGCCTGTTCCTTGAAGTAGTCCCCGAACGAGAAATTGCCCAGCATCTCGAAGAAAGTGTGATGCCGCGCGGTGTAGCCCACGTTGTCCAGATCGTTGTGTTTGCCGCCCGCGCGCACGCATTTCTGCGACGATGTCGCGCGCCTGATGGCGCGGGTTTCCAGCCCGGTGAACACGTTCTTGAACGGGACCATGCCCGCATTGGTGAACATCAGGGTCGGGTCGTTATAGGGGACCAGCGGCGCAGACGGCACGATCTCGTGCCCCGCCGAGGCGAAGTAGTCGAGGAAGGACCGGCGGATTTCGTTCGTCGAAGTCATATGTTGCCGATTAGGCGAGCGCTCGGCGTGTAACAAGCACGTTTCAGCCCTTCGGACCTGCTTGTCCCCACCAAGTGCGCCGTCAGCCGTTGTCGGCGGTCGCAGTCACCAGCCACACCGCCGCTGGAAAGCAGACCCGGCCCCCGACATGGCGGGATTGCACGAGATCCAGCAGACCGCGCTCGAATGAAGCCCGCGCAATGTCTGGCAGGGTCCGAATGGCAGAGGCTGCCGGCCCGATTCGGTCGAAGAACGAGAGCGCATCAGCAACCGGATTCTGGCCCGAACCAGCCACATAGGCAAAATCGAGCGGTTCGACCTGCACGTCGCGCCAGCCGCTGAGGCATGTGCGGACATGATCGGGATCGGCAAACGCAAATGGTCCCGGCGGGAACGGCGCCGAAACTGCGGGCTTTGATGGAGGCAGCAGCCGCGCGATCTCGCTCGCCCACATGTTGTCCCTCGCTGCACGAAAGCATGAGAACACCAACCGGGCGCCGGGCGCAGCGCTGCGAGCAAGGTGCGCAAAAGCAGCAGGCGGGTTGTCGAAAAACATCACGCCGTGGCGCGAAACAAACAGATCGGCCGGACCGTCAGCGGACGTCCAGCTGGCAGCGTCTGCCACTTCGAACGTCACAGACGGTACGCCAACCGCGCGCATGCGTGCAGCCGCAACAAGGTCTTCGGAGATATCGATCCCGGTGATCTTCGCCGTGGCGCGCGCCTTGGCCAGCGCGAGGGAAAGCTCACCCGCACCGCAGCCGATATCGACAATCCGCTCACCCGGCTCATTGGCAATGGCGGCAAGCAGGTGCGGCGTGAGCGCGGCGAAGCTGCGGTCCGTCCGCTCCCACTCCGCCGCCCAGTTATGCCCGACCCGGCCCTGCCATTCCTGCGCACCTGTCATGCCGCAAAGGCTAGGCGCGGCCCGCGCTGACGACAAGCCCTATCGCAATGGTCTTACATCGAGAAGTAAGGACCGCCCTTGGCCCGTGCCGCTTGCCAGGCCGGCCGCGCATGGACGGCCGCGACGAAAGCGGCGAGTTTGGGGTACTTTTCACCCATCCCCTGCATAACCGCCACTTCAGCCGGAAAGCTCAGCATGACATCGGCCCCTGACCAGCAATCACCAATGAAGTGGCCGGAGGACCGCAAGATCGCATCGAGATAACCGAAAAAGGCAGCGAGCTGATCGTCAATCCGTGGCCGCAGCGGCGCGCCTGCATCGCCAAGGGCCGAGACATAGAGATTGAGCAGGATTGGCGTCATAGCCGAGCCTTCGGCAAAATGCATGAGTTCAAGGTGCCGCAGCGCGTCGTCCGTACCCGCCTCCGGGAGCCAGGCGCCGGCGCCATGGGTCTCGCACAGATACTGCACGATTGCCCCCGATTCCTCGATGATCCGGCCATCGACCTCGAGCAGCGGTGATTTGCCTAGCGGATGGACCGCCTTGAGTTCGGGCGGTGCCAGATTGGTAACCGCGTCGCGCTGGTAGACGCGCAGTTCATAAGGTACGCTAAGTTCCTCCAGCAGCCAGAGAATGCGCTGCGAGCGGCTATTGTTGAGGTGGTGAAGAACGATCGGCATGGCGGACATCCTCTTATGGTGCTTGCTTCACGCTAAGGTCTTTTTGCGACGTGGGGAAGCGCCCCAGACTGCGTCAAAACCAAAAGAAACCGGCGCGTTCCGCCCATGGAACGCGCCGGTCTTTGGATTGGCGGCAGCTGCGCGGGGGATGAGCGGCCACCGCCTGAAGGATTAGATATCGTCGTCCGCGTCCGGACCCGCCATCAATCCTTCGGCGACTTTGTCGGTCTGGCCGCGGATGGCGGCTTCCAACTGGTCGCAGAGTTCCTTGTGCTCGCGCAGATAGGTCTTGGCGTTCTCGCGGCCCTGCCCGATCCGGATCGAATCGTAGCTGAACCATGCGCCAGACTTCTCGACCACGCCGGCCTTGACACCAAGATCAAGGATTTCGCCGATCTTCGAGATGCCCTCGCCGTACATGATGTCGAACTCGACCTGCTTGAACGGCGGCGCGACCTTGTTCTTGACGACCTTGACGCGGGTGGCGTTGCCCACGATCTCGTCGCGGTCCTTGATCTGGCCGGTGCGGCGGATGTCAAGCCGGACCGAGGCATAGAACTTGAGCGCGTTGCCGCCAGTCGTGGTCTCCGGGTTGCCGTACATCACGCCAATCTTCATGCGCAGTTGGTTGATGAAGATCACCATGCAGCGCGAGCGGCTGATCGAGCCGGTCAGCTTGCGCAAGCTCTGCGACATGAGACGCGCCTGCAGGCCGACATGGCTGTCACCCATCTCACCCTCGATTTCAGCGCGAGGAACGAGCGCAGCGACCGAATCGACCACCAGCACATCGATCGCGTTCGAACGCACCAGCGTGTCGACGATCTCGAGCGCCTGCTCGCCCGTATCGGGCTGCGAGACGATCAGTTCATCGATGTTGACGCCAAGCTTCTTGGCATAGACTGGATCAAGCGCGTGCTCGGCATCGACGAAAGCTGCGGTTCCGCCGCCCCTTTGCGCCTCTGCAATCACGTGCAGCGCCAGCGTAGTCTTGCCCGAGCTTTCTGGCCCATAGATCTCGATCACGCGGCCGCGCGGCAAGCCGCCGACGCCGAGCGCGATATCGAGACCGAGCGATCCGGTGGGGATCACTTCGACCTGCATCGTCTCCTTAGAGCCCAGCCGCATGGCCGAACCCTTGCCGAATGCCTTGTCAATCTGGGCGAGCGCTGCATCGAGCGCCTTCTGACGGTCCATGTCCTTGTCTTTGCCTTCCTGGATAAGCTTCAACTGTGCCGCCATGGCTGCTTCCCCTTGCTAGTGATGACCGAACCGAACCGTCAACACCAGCCTTGTACGCACTTTGTTCTATT
>CANEVG010000107.1 GCA_947442095.1 Sphingomonadaceae bacterium | reverse complement strand
GTCGTTGTGCTTCCAGATCACGCGCTCAGCCTGGCTGTGGCGGATGCCCTCGATCATCGATGCATGGTTACCAGCATCGGAAAACACGACGCAATCGGGCAGGCGTGCAGCAAGCGTGCCCAGCGCGGCCCAGTTCGAGACATAGCCCGAAGTGAACAGAAGCGCGGCTTCCTTGTTGTGGAGATCGGCCAGCTCCGCCTCGAGCAGCGCGTGGTGGCGGTTCGTGCCCGAGATATTGCGCGTGCCGCCAGCACCTGCGCCGCATTCATCGAGCACGGTGTGCATCGCGTCGAGCACCTTGGGGCTCTGGCCCATGCCAAGGTAGTCGTTCGAACACCACACAGTCACTTCCTGGGTCCCGCCATCCACATGGCGCGTCGCCTTGGGGAAGGAGCCGCGATTGCGCTCCAGTTCGGCGAAAACGCGGTAGCGCCCTTCACCCCGGATGCTATCGAGTTCCTGTGTAAAGAAGGCCTCATAATCCATGGCCAAATTACCCCTTCCCATTGAAATTCCGGCCTGAACGTCAGGCGTTGATCCTGTTGGTGCGGCTGGGCAGCGCCCACCCCCACAGTGCGCCGTCACGAAACGGCAAGGCGAAGAAAATGTGCTCGACGGCACCAAGCGCGCCCAAGGCGAACAGCAGGCTGGCGCTGACCACCTTGGCGCTTGCTGCGGGCGCTGCCAGCGCGTTGGCACCAAGCCAGGCAGCCAGTGCGATTGTGCCGACCAGCGAGCAGGCGAAGGCGGCCGAAAAACGCTGCGGCCCGAAATAGCTGCACAGATAGTGCAGGTGCGGTGGCAGCAATGTCCCGATCTCGTTGGGTACGCCTGCATACAGCACCAGCTTGCTGCACAGGCGCAGCGCAAACAGCAGCACGAAAACTTGGGCGCCCGTCGGGTTCGGCGCGTTCCAGCTGAGCGAAAGCAGCATGAGCGCGGTGAGTGCGAGCGCAATCTCGTGGTAGATCAGAGTGGAGCTGGCATCGACAAAGCGCTCCCAGCCGTGCGCGCTCGGCCGGCTCGGTTCGCGCCGCGGTCCGGCCACTGCGCCCATCAGGAAACTTGCCTCATGCCACGACCACACCATCAGTGCGCCCACGAACCCTGTATAGGCTCCGGCGATCGTGTTCATCTGCGATCCGATCACGACCGCGATCAGTCCGGCAATGCCGCCCACTCCGGCAATGGCCAGCGCGCGCGGGAAAGTCGTCCGGTCACGGTTGTCCAGCCACGCGATCAGCCCGGTGGCAAAGAACCACACCACGAGCGTGACCACCATGGGGACAGCATGACCGTAAAGGCTTACCACGTCGGCTGCATCCGGACACTCGCGGGCAGTTCATTCGGCCGGGTGCGATGGAAATACATTCGCGCGAAGGCGAGGCCTGCCCCTGCAATGCCGCTCATGCGCTGGGCGAAGCCGCCCACGCCGCCACGCGCCTTGCCAGCGGCGATGCGATTGCTGGCATTCAGCAGATCGTCCATGCGCCGGCGGAATGCTGGATCATCGGTTTCCAACTCGATCGGGAACACCTGGCGCGTGATTGCGGTGCAGACCGAAAAGACCTTGTAGTCATACTCGGTCGGATCGACCCCGAGCGCGGCGTGGAATACCGGGCGGGCATGATCGCGCACATACATGGTGGCATAGACCGAAAGCAGGAAAAAGCGGATCCACAGGCGGTTGGCGCCCTTGAGCAGTTTGGGGTCAGCACGCATCAGCAGCGCAAAGGCCTCACCGTGGCGGAACTCGTCGTTGCACCACTCCTCGAACCACGAAAAGATCGGGTGAAAGCGATGCTCTGGGTGTTTGGCCAGGTGGCGAAAGATCGTGATATAGCGGGCATAGCCAATCTTTTCGGAAAGATAAACGGCATACCAGATGAACTTGGGGCGGAAGTACGTGTACTTCTTGGACTTCGTTAGAAAGCCCAGATCGACGCCGATTCCGGCATCCTTGAGGACTTCGTTGATAAACCCGGCATGGCGGCTTTCATCGCGCGCCAGCAGCTTGAACAGCAGCTTCATGTCCGGATTGCGGGTGCGGCGGGCCATTTCGGAATAGAGCACGCAGCCGGAGAATTCCGAGGTCAGCGAACTCACGAGGAAATCGGTAAACTCCTCGCGCAGCGCGGGCTCTAGGTTCTCGATGATCCCCTTGAAACTCTCCTGGCGCTTGAAGTGCTGGCGATTGGGATCCGCCTGCATTTCGGCCATCAGACCATCCCATTCACCGCGTACCAGCGAGACATCGATCGCATCCAGCGCGGCAAAGTCGGTGGTGTAGAAGCGCGGGCTGAGCACCGTGTCGGCGCGGGCCATGGCCATCGTGTCGGGCTGGTGGCCGCTGGCGACATCAAGTCCGGCAACGGACGCGGCGCGCTCAAACTCGGCATGGTTGATCTTGGCAGGGGCGTTCATGACGGTCTCCCAGGTGTAAAGCTGACTTCGTAGAGTTCGGTAAGGTCGAAATAAGCCGCCAGCTTGATCCACAACCGGGACAAGGGGCCTGCTCTGGTCACCGTTGCCATCCGGTCGATTGCGATGCTTTGACCGAAATCCACCCGGATCGGAGCGCCGTGAACCTGGACCCGGTCGCCGGGCTGCAGATCGATATCGCCAGCCAGACGCACATGCGCATGGAACTGCTCAGCCGTCTGCTCGATCTCGATGCGGCAGGCAGTATCGAAGCTGTTCGCTCTCATCAGGCACCGCCGCCCGGAAGCAGCGCGGCAAATGCAGCGCGGTTGTCTGGCCCGAACGAGCCAAGTTCGACCGAGCGGCCCGTGGCCTTGTCGGTGAGCGAGAGCGCGCCGTTCTTCCACAGGGTGAGGCTGATCGGTGCTTCCATGCCAACCCCGCGGATGCGGCGTTCACGGGCCATGCCGCGCATCACGCCGCGCACAAAACCGTTGCCCGGCACGCCGTCGATCAGCACCCGCACGGTCTCGCCGGTCGCGAAATCGCGCACCACTACTGCGCCGTCAGCGCGATCGGCAAACGTCAGTTGGCGCACCACCAAAGGGGCAACATTCGCTTCGGCGCGGACAACTTCGGGGACGGCCTCGCGGTTCAGCACACCGACCTTGACCAGCGTGGTCAGAGCCAGTGCGGTCGCCACCAGAATGCCCGCTGCGGCAATGGCATGGCGAGGGATAGTCTGCTCATGATCGTGCGCCATACTCATGCTACTGCTTCCCGGCTGCCAAGCGAGGGCTGCGCCTCTGGCTTAGTGACGCGCTGCTGCACGGGCTGGACCGCTGCGGTGGCACGGGCGAGAACGCCTGCGACTTCAGCTGCCGCAGGAAGCGCGCGCAGCATCGGCTGGGGCGAGGCGAAACGCAGCGGACGGGCATGCGGCCAGAGCATCAGGTAGCCAAGGTTGCTGCGTGCGGCGAGACCGAGCGAGATATCGCCGAAACCCTGTCCCCGATCACGCAGGTCAGCCGATGCCAGCTGGCTGAGCGGCAGGTTGATGCACTTGCTGAGCGCGACGCCGATCCGCAGTACGACGCGGCGGCTAGTGATCGTGTAGACCGTGGTGCGCGCGACGAGGACCGCGAAGATGAGTGCAAGCGCGACCGCCACTGCGCCAAGACCCGCGGTCATGACGACGCCCATAAGCGTGCCGCGGACCATGGCCCAGACCACCAGTGCAGCAAAGTAGCCTGCGATCCAGCGGGTGCCGAGGGCGCTGCGAGCGAACGTCCAGGCATCCGGACTGCCCTGCCACAGGATGTGTTCCCCGGCAGGGAGGCTCCCGGGCAAGCCCCGGATCGGCTCATATTCGTACTCGCTCACAGGAAGGGCTCCTGGCGATCGGTGTTGGCATAAAGATAGCCGCCGCCGAAGTAGCCGATGATGCGCTCTTCCTCGTAGCGGGTGATCTCGCCAGCCGTGCTGAGCTGCGGCACGCTGTCATAGTCGGCAGCATTGATCGCATCGATGCTCACGCCCTTGGCGCTGACCGAGGCCATTCCCATCGGGGCCAGCACTGTCTTGCCGCCAGTGGTCTCGATTTCGAGGTAGCGCACCATGTGTTCGGCGCGGTCGATCCACAGATCGCGCACGGTGCCGGCGATAACGCCGTCAGCTGCAATAACGCGCATGCCCCGTGGATCCCGGTTGCCGGTGTGAACGGAGATGGTCGATTCGCTGGAAAGCGGCACGATACGGGCACGGCCATGGGCATCCTGATCGGGCCACCGGGCGCGCTCGGCATAAGCGGCCGGGCCGACCCCGTCCAAAAGCGGGTTGCCAGTGGGCACGTAAGGCGCGCCGGCGAAGTTTTCGAGCCGCTTTGCAGCAATCTGGACCGGTTCACGGCCCTCATGGCGGGGCAGCGGATAGGCAACCACGCCGCGATCAAACGGCAGGATAAAGCGCTTGGGGAGAGCCGTCGAGAGCGGGCCGCCGACGGTTTCGATCCGTCCGGTCAGCTCGTGCTCGAGCGGGTAGCCCTCACGCCGATCTTCGCGCCGCAGCCAGAAAACCAGTGCAACAAAGAACAAGAAAAACGCAGCGAGCGAGAGCTCTGCGACGTCGATCGAGCCTACCACATATGGGTTATTCATCGAATGATCCTTTCCCGCCGAAATGCCAAGGGAGTACGCAACGCGGTTGTCTTGATGTGGGTTGTCGTCTTCATGTCGGAAACTCAGGTAGCGTCATACGTCCGCCCACGCCGTTGACTGGGTGGCCGATGCGTTTGCCAGCGA
Source organism: Sphingomonadaceae bacterium (assembly GCA_947442095.1). Taxonomy (GTDB): domain Bacteria; phylum Pseudomonadota; class Alphaproteobacteria; order Sphingomonadales; family Sphingomonadaceae; genus Novosphingobium. The sequence goes on along the minus strand of CANEVG010000107.1, from coordinate 5,202 downwards.
GCGGGCCGAGCACGATCATCGCTGCGAACAGCATGGCGATCTCCAGGCCATAGACCGCGGCATAACCGTCAGCCCGATTGTTGAGCGCGGCCACGGTATCGCGGATGATTCCGCCGAGCGCGAGTGCGCCGCCAGCGGCTGTCGCCTGTACCGCACCCCACGCGCCAAGAGCCACGCCCGAATCGCGCTGTTCGGCCATGGACATGGCGGTCAGAAGTGTTCCAACTGAGAACAGGCCAACGCCAAAGCCGATGACGGCAGCGCCAATCGCAAGCAGTGATGGCACGGCCAAGGTGGGTGCGAGCAGCACCATCAAGAATGCGCACACCCCGGCGACAAGGCCGAACCCGGCGAGCCGCAAAGGATGCATTCCCGCTTCCAGCACCTTTGTGGAAAGCGCAAAACCCGCAATCGCGCCAAATGCCCATGATCCGGTCAGCATGGTGGTCGAACCCACCGACAGGCCCAGCACTTCTGCGCCATAGGGTTCAAGCAGCGCGTCTTGCATGGCAAATGCTGCAGCGCCGAGGCCAATGGCGACGAGCAGGCGCAGCGTATGCGGTTCTGCCAGGAATTCGCTCCAGACTTTGGAGAAGGACGGCGTCAGGCGATCCGGTGCGGTGACCGCCCGGTTGCGGCTTTCCTGCTTCCATAATGCGCAGACGTTGAGCACAAGAGTGACGACTGCAGCACCCTGGATCACCTGAATGAGCCGGGTCGGTGTGAAATCGACAAGCAGACCGCCGATCACGAATGCCGAAACCATCATGCCCACCAGCAGCATCACATAGAGCAACGCGACTGCCCGCGGGCGCTTGTCGGCTTGCGCAAGGTCGGTCGCCAGCGCAAGGCCGGCCGTCTGGGTGACATGAAGGCCCGCACCGGTCAGCAGGAACGCCGCCATTCCGCCCGCAAGCCCTGCGTAGAAGGTTGACTGCTGGCTCATCAGCAGCAGCGAGAACGGCATGATCGCGAGGCCGCCCCACTGCATCAGTGTGCCGAACCAGATATAAGGAACTCGCCGCCAGCCGAGCACGGAGCGGTGGGTATCGGACTTGTGGCCGATCAGTGCGCGCAAGGGGGCAAACAGCAGCGGCAGCGCGATCATCAAGGACACCAGCCAGGCCGGCGTATGCAGTTCCACGATCATCACGCGGTTGAGCGTGCCGTTGAGCAGCACCGTGGCCATGCCGACGCTGACCTGAAACAGCGCCAGCCGCAGCAAGCGTGAAAGCGGCAGTTCGGCGCTGGCCGCATCAGCAAAGGGCAGCCAGGTCACCGCCACACGGGTCCACTGCGCTGCGAGCCGGGAAGCTCGGACCGAGGCGGTATCACCGGGTATGAGGGGATGGCTGCTCATGCTCAGTTGCGAACCAACTCGAGCGCGTTGGAGATATAGAAGCCGCGGCCGATCCGGGAGCGGCGTGTCACGGTCCAATCCGGCAAGGCTTCGCGCAGCAGGCGCGCAAGATGCGGTTCGGCCACAGGCACGATTGCAGGAGCGCGGTCGCTGCGCGGAAACAGCAGGCCTGCCGTGTGCATCGCCCGCAGCATCGGCGTGGCGGGCGCGTGCGTGAACACGATCGAGCGGTCGCAGCGCTCGGCAAGCGCCACGATGGTCGAGACGATGTCTTCTGGCCGGTAATGGATCAGCGAATCCATCGCGACGACATGATCGAACCGGCCAAGCGCGGGATCCAGCATATCGCCCACACGCCATTGAATCCGTCCGTGGCCGAGGAAGGAGGGCTGGCGTTCCTTGGCAATGGCGACAAGGCCGCCTGCAACATCGACCGCGACGACTTCGGCGCCGCGCCGCGCCGCCAGCACGCTGAGCGCGCCGGTGCCGCAGCCTGCATCGAGCACGCGGGTGCGGCGCAGATCATGCGGCAGCCAGCCCAGCAGCACTTCGCGCATCGAATCGCGGCCTGCACGAACCGTGGCGCGAATGCCGCTGACCTTGGCGTCCGAGGTCAGGTCGATCCAAGCCTTGCGGGCGGTGCTGTCGAAATAGGTCGTCAGCTTTTCGCGCTGCGCCTCGAAGCGCGAGCGCGAGCCGCTGTAACCAACCTCATGGCCCGAAGGAGCACGCGTCGCCATCATTCAAACCCCAGGAAATCGAAGATATCGCGGTCCTTCATTGCCGTCGCTTCGAGCGCCGGTGTGCCGGCCCAGAGCGTGCGGGCAAGCTGGAGATATTCCTCGCGCGCCTTGATCACGTCGGGGGCATCGGGCATTTCGAACAGCGTGCACTTTTTCAGGCGCGAACGGCGGATCGCATCCAGATCCTGGAAATGCGCCAGACGCTTGAGACCGATGGCGTCGTTGAAGCGGTCGATCTCGTCGGTTGCAGCCGAACGGTTGGCGACCACCCCGGCGAGGCGCACGTCGTAGTTCTTGGACTTGGCGTTGATCGCGGCCACGATGCGGTTCATCGCGAAGATGCTGTCGAAATCGTTCGCGGCCACCACGATGGCCCGCTCAGCATGCTGGAGCGGCGCGGCGAACCCGCCGCATACCACGTCGCCCAGCACGTCGAAGATCACCACGTCGGTGTCCTCAAGCAAGTGATGCTGCTTCAGGAGCTTGACCGTCTGCCCCACGACATAGCCGCCGCAGCCGGTGCCCGCAGGCGGGCCGCCAGCCTCGACGCACATCACGCCGTTGAAGCCTTCGAACATGTAGTCCTCGGGGCGCAGTTCCTCCGAATGGAACTCCACCGATTCGAGCACATCGATCACCGTGGGCATCAGCTTCTTGGTGAGCGTGAAGGTGGAATCATGCTTCGGATCGCAGCCGATCTGCAGCACGCGGTGGCCGAGCATCGAGAACGCGGCGGACAGGTTCGACGAGGTCGTCGATTTGCCGATGCCGCCTTTGCCGTAAACCGCGAAAACCTTGGCATTGCCAATGCGGTCTGCCGGATCGAGCCGGACCTGGACCGAACCGTCGCCATCAAGCTTGCGGGTAGGGGGATCGAGAAGCGCCATGGTGTGTTTCCTTTATGCCGCGACGGCTACGGCGCCCTCGGGGATAACGCCTTCAAGGCGGTCCTCGAGTTCGTCGCTGGCGGCGTGGAGTGCTGCGAGAGTGGCTTCGTCAGGTGACCAGTATTTCCGCTCGACCGCTTCGATCAGGCGGTTAGCAACGCGGGCGGCCGCACGCGGATTGGCCGCGGCCATGCGTTCGCGCATTGTCTCATCGAGCACGTAAGTCTCGCTGATGCGCTGGTAGACCCAGGGATCGACCTCGCCGGTCGTGGCCGACCAGCCCATCGTGGTCGTCACATGGCCTTCGATCGTGCGCACGCCTTCATAGCCATGACGCATCAGCCCCTCGGTCCACACCGGGTTAAGGATGCGGGTGCGGGTTTCGAGCGCGACCTGTTCTGCCAAGCTGCGCACCTTGCCCGAACCCTGCGTCTGATCACCGATATAGACAGGTGCCGCAGCGCCGCCCTTGGCCCGGGTCACGGCGCGGCTGATGCCGCCCAGCGCATCGACATACTGGTCGATCGTGGTGATGCCGAGCTCGACGCTTTCGAGGTTCTGGTAGGCGCAATCAACAGTCTTGAGCGCGGAGGCGAGGATCGCGGCCTGCCGCACCGGCACGCCCTTGACCCCGTAGGCATAGCCCTTCTGGCGTTCGAAGCTGTCGGCCAATTCGTCAGGATCGCTCCAGGCGCCATTGTCGATCATCAGGTTGACGTTCGCGCCGTAAGCGCCCTCGGCGTTGGAAAACACGCGAAGCGCGGCGGTTTCAAAGTCGCAGCCATGCTCGGACTGGTGTGACAGTGCATGGCGGCGCACGAAGTTCATGTCCGCTGGTTCATCTGCGCTAGCGGCCAACAGTGCCGCTTCGGCCAGCATGCGGGTCTGCAGCGGGAGAAGGTCGCGGAACACACCTGAAAGCGTAGCGATCACGTCGATGCGCGGGCGGCCGAGCTCTTCCAGCGGGATCAGTTCCGCCCCGGCAAGACGGTTATAGCTGTCAAAGCGCGGTCGTGCGCCGAGCAGGGCCAAAACCTGCGCGATCTGGGCGCCCTCGCTCTTGAGGTTGTCTGTGCCCCACAGCACCATCGCGATGGTTTCGGGCAGGCGCCCGGCATCGGCCATGCTGCGGTCCAACAAGCGCTGTGCCTGCTCCGCGCCGTCCTTGACCGCGAAGGCGGAGGGCAGGCGGAAAGGATCGAAGCCGTGGATGTTGCGCCCCGTGGGCAGGATTTCCGGTGCGCGCAGGAGATCGCCGCCCGAAACGGGATGGATGTAGCGGCCACTGAGCGCGCGGACGAGGCCGTCGAGCTCGTGGTTGGTTGCCAGAGCGGCATTGAGCGCAGCCATGTCCTTCAGCAGCGGGCTGTCGAGCTTGAGCTTGCCGTCAACCAGCGCCTCGGCCGCATCGCGCGTTAGCGGCTGTTCGCGGGCATCGGCGGAGGCGAGGATCATGTCGATCCGCTCTTCGCGGGTTGCGGCAAGGCCTGCCACATGCAGGCCTTGCGGGATGAGCTCGCGCTCGATCTCGTAGAGCCGCGCGGCCAGGGCTGGGATATCGCTGCCATCAAGGTCAAGCGAGGCGGCCTGATCACCGATCAACTCGGCCAGCATCGGGGCCTGCTCATCGCCCGGCGGCAGGGTGCGCCAGCGGTCGACCGAAGCCTTGAGGTCCGCCAGGCCCTTGTACACGCCCGAATTGGTAAGCGCCGGGGTCAGGTAGCTGACCAGTGTTGCGCCCGAGCGGCGCTTGGCGAGCACGCCTTCCGACGGATTGTTAGCGGCATAGAGATAGATATTCGGGAGATCGCCGATCAGCCGGTCCGGCCAGCATTCGGCGGTCAGGCCGGTTTGCTTGCCGGGCATGAATTCGAGGCTGCCGTGGGTGCCGAAATGCAGCACGGCGTGTGCCTTGAAGTCCTCGCGCAGCCAGCGGTAGAACGCTGCAAAGGCGTGTGTGGGGGCAAAGCGGCCCTCGAACAGCAGGCGCATCGGATCGCCTTCGATGCCGATTGCGGGCTGAATGCCTATGAACACGTTGCCGAACTGCGCGCCGAGGATCTGCACTGCGCTACCGTCGGACTGCAGCTTGCCGGGGGCAGGGCCCCATGCTGCTTCGATTTCCTTCAGCCAGGTCTCGCCGCGCACGATGGTATCGGCGCTGACCCGCGCGTGGACATTGGCTTCGGTGCCATAGCGCGCGGCATTGCCG
>CANEVG010000106.1 GCA_947442095.1 Sphingomonadaceae bacterium | reverse complement strand
GGCGGCGGTCCGGTGGTGCTGGCAGGGCATTCGCGCGGCGGACTGGTGGTGAGCACGGCAGCCGAGCGTGATCCGGGGGCGATGGATGCACTGGTCTATATCTGCGCGATGATGCTGCCATCGGGTGTATCCCGCGCCGAGTTCAAGGCGCTGGAAGAACCCAATCCGGACTTCGACGCGATCATCAGCCAGGTACATGGCGGGGTAGCGACGGTGGTCGACCCCGCGCGCGCTGCGCTTGTGTTTGCGCAGATTTCCCCGCCTGAACTCGTTGCAAGCGTTCTGCCCAGATTGCTTGCCGAGCCTCATGGGCCGCGCAGCGAATTGCTGCAATTGACGCCGGAGCGCTGGGGCAGCCTACCGCGCACCTATGTTGAATGCACCGAGGATCGTACAATCCCCATCACCAGCCAGCGCCGGATGCAGGCGATGAGCCCTGGCGCGCGGGTGGTGACGCTGGATGCTGATCACAGCCCCTACCTCTCGCGCGCGGTGGAACTCGCCGTTGCGCTGGAGGGGGCGATTCCTCTGGGTGACTAAGCCCCGAAAAAATTGAGCTCCAGCAGCATGTTGTTGGGGTCTGCGGTAAAAATCTGACGCAGGCCGATGGCCTCGACGGTGTTGACCTGGTGGGCCAGGCCCATGGCTCCGATCCGGTGCATCACTTCGTCATAGCCGCTGCAATTGAGCGCGACATGGTGGATCGCGCCGGTCAGTGCGCCGGGTTCCACCTTGCGATCGAAAGCCCGGGGGCAATCGACCGAATTGATGTGGACGATGGCCTTGCCGCCTGCGTCGTACATCCACTGCGCGTTTTCAGGTGTCAGCGGCGGCGGCGCGTCGCGGCGTTCGAGGTTGAGCAAGGCGGCATAGAATTCGGCCGTCTCGTCCAGCTTGTCGGTGATGATGTTGACGTGATCGAGCGCGTTGACGTGCATGAGACGTATCCTTCGGAGACGCGTTTACCCGCCTCAGCTCTTGAACACCACCGTCTTGGTTCCGCTCAGCAGCGCGCGGTCTTCCAGATGGAGCCGCACCGCTTCCGCGAGCACGCGGCGCTCTACATCGCGGCCCTTGCGCACCAGATCGTCGGGCGTGTCCGCATGTGTCACGCTTTCCACATCCTGGTGGATGATCGGGCCTTCGTCGAGGTCGGTCGTAACATAGTGTCCGGTCGCGCCGATCATTTTTACGCCGCGCGCATGCGCCTGATGATAGGGCTTGGCGCCCTTGAAGCTGGGCAGGAATGAGTGGTGGATGTTGATGCAGCGGCCGTTGAGGAACGAGGCAAGGTCGTCCGAAAGGATCTGCATGTAGCGTGCGAGCACGACCAGTTCTGCGCCGGTTTCGTTCACGATCGCCTTGATCTGCGCTTCCTGCTGCGGTTTGGTGTCCTTGGTGATCGGCAGGTGGTGATAGGGAATGCCGTCCATCAGCGAGATGCTGAGGGCTTCCTTCGGGTGGTTGCTGATGATCGCGACGACCTCCATCGGCAGCTCGCCGATGCGCACCCGGTAGAGCAGATCGCCGAGGCAGTGATCGAATTTGCTGACCATCAGCACCGTGCGGCGCTTGAGGGACGAATCACGCATGGTCCATTCCATGCCGAACTGTTCAGCCACGGGCGTAAAGGCGCTGCGCAGCGTGTCCCCGTTTCCAGAGCCGGGATCGAGCACGACGCGCATGAAAAAGCGGCCGCTCTGGGCGTCGTCAAACTGCTGCGCTTCGAGGATATTGGCGCCAGCTTCATAGAGATTGCCGGTAACCCGGGCGACGATGCCGGGCTTGTCCACGCAGGACAGCGTCAGGATCAGCGGTGCAGTCATTCAATCTCTCCTCAGTGGCGGGCGCCTCATAGGGCGCACCTGCGTTGTCCGCCAGCAGTGCCTTCCCGCCTCATGGGGGCTGCACAATTTGGCATTGCGAATCGCTTGCGATATTGTATGTGTTGCATACAAATTTCAACCAGCCATTTTTTTGATCGGGAGAAAAACAGTGGCAGCCAACCTGGAAGCGGTCCTCAAGGGCCAGAGCAATATCGTCGACATGCTGCGCAATTCGCAACTGGGTGCCTATGTCTATCCGGTCGTCGCGCCGGAGTTCTCGAACTGGCGCAGCGAGCAGTGGGCTTGGCAGCACAGCGCCGTCCTGTTCGACCAGTCGCACCATATGGTAAACCTCTACATTCGCGGCAAGGACGCGCACCGGCTGCTGTCCGACACGATGATCAACAGCTCGAAGGGTTGGGGGGTCAACAAGGCCAAGCAGTATGTACCCACCACGCCTTACGGCCACGTGATCGGCGATGGCATCATCTTCTGGGAAGAAGAGCAGAGCTTCACCTACGTTGGCCGCGCGCCGGCTTCGAACTGGCTGCGCTATCACGGCGCGACGGGCGGCTACGATGTCGAGATCGAGCTCGATGACCGCTCGCCGATGCGCCCGATGGGCAAGCCCGTCACGCGCAAGGAATGGCGCTTCCAGATCCAGGGTCCGCAGGCGTGGAACGTGATCGAGAAGCTGCACGGCGGGCCGCTGGAGCAGCTCAAGTTCTTCAACATGAGCACCATGAACATTGCGGGTAAGACCGTGCGCACGCTGCGCCACGGCATGTCCGGCGCGCCGGGCCTCGAAATCTGGGGTCCTTATGCCGAGCAGGAGGAAATCCGCGCGGCCATTCTTGAAGCGGGCAAGGAATTCGGCCTGATTGCTTGCGGCAGCCGCGCCTATCCCTCGAACACGCTGGAATCGGGCTGGATTCCCTCGCCGCTGCCTGCGATCTACACCGGCGAGAAGCTCAAGGGCTTCCGCGAGTGGCTGGGCGCCGATAGCTATGAGGCGACCGGTTCGATCGGTGGCTCGTTCGTGGGTGAGAGCATTGAGGACTACTACCTCAACCCGTGGGAGCTGGGGTACGGTTCGTTCGTGAAGTTCGACCATGAGTTCCATGGCCGCGAGGCGCTGGAGAAGCTCGACCCCGCCGTACAGCGCAAGAAGGTGACGCTGGCCTGGAACCCCGAGGACATGGCGAAGATCACCGCTTCGCTGTTTAACCCGGACGGCGACCAGTACAAGTTCTTCGACGTGCCGCTCGCGAACTATGCCTCGTCCAACTACGATCGCGTGGTCGATGCGGGCGGCAAGACAGTCGGCGTCTCGATGTTCACCGGCTATTCCTACAACGAGAAGCAGGCACTTTCGCTGGCGACGGTCGATCCGGAAATCCCGGTTGGCACCGAACTGCGCGTCGTTTGGGGCGAGCCCGACGGTGGCTCGCGCAAGACCACAGTCGAGCCGCACAAGCAGATCGAAGTGCGCGCGATCGTCTCCTCGGTGCCCTACAGCCGCGTGGCGCGTGAGAACTACGCCGAAGGCTGGCGCACCGGACGTTGATGCAATGACGCCCCTCCTCCAACGAGGGGAGGGGCTGTCGCACGAGAGGACCTTGGCTATGGCCACGCCGCTGATCCATCCCAACTGGGACAAGCCGCCGCTTGGTGTGACCGACGGCTTCAGCCTGGAAATGACCGCGAAGGACGAGGCGTCGCTGCGCGATGCTGCGCCGCTGATCCCCGCTGAAACCCCGATTGCGGTGACGTTCCTGCCGGGCGAGGACGTGGCCGCGCGGGTCAAGGCGACGGTGGCGGTGCGCGAACTCGGGTTCGAGCCGATGCCGCACTTTTCAGCGCGGCGGATCACCTCAGAAGACGATTTCGAGGGTTATCTCAAGGCCGTGGTCGAGCAGGCAGGGGTCAGGCGCGCGTTTATCGTCGCAGGGGATCCGCCTGAACCTGTCGGGCCTTACTTCGATACATCGGCGCTGATCGCCACGGGCGCGTTCGAGCGTAGCGGGATCAAGGCCATCGGCATCGGCGGGCACCCGGACGGCCACCCCAACATGACCGAGCAGGAATGCTGGGACGTGCTGGTGAAGAAGACCGGCGAGATCGAGGCACGCGGCATGGCACCATTGATTGTGACGCAATTCGGGTTTGATCCGGACGCGTTTCTGGCGTGGCTGCTGAAGCTGCGCGCGCTGGGGATCGATGCGCCGGTGCGGATCGGCGTGCCCGGGCCGGCGGGGATCAAACGCCTGCTGGCTTTTGCAGCGCGCTGCGGCGTCGGGGCATCGACTTCGGTGCTGCGCAAGTATGGCATTTCGGTCACGAACCTGCTCGGCAGCGCCGGGCCGGACAAGCTGGTCGATGCTTTTGCTGCAGGGCTGGGGCCGCAGCATGGCCGGGTGCGGCTGCATTTCTACCCGTTCGGCGGCATGGTGAAGACGCTGGAATGGTTGCATGCCTACAACGCGAAGCATGGGATCGCAGCATGACCGACTACGTTCTTGTTCACGGTGCGTGGGGCGGTGGCTGGGGTTATGACAGGCTCGCGGCCGACCTGCGCGCCACAGGACACCGCGTTGTAGTGGTTAAGCTGACCGGGCTCGGTACACGCCAGAGTGAGTTTCACCCCGGCATCACGCTGACCACGCACATCGACGATGTCTGCAGGCAGATCGCGGAGGCGGGTTTCGGACAGTTCGTGCTGGCTGGCCATTCCTATGGCGGCATGATCGTGACCGGCGTGGCGACGCGGCTTGGCGCGCGGATCATGGCGCTGGTCTATCTTGATGCTTTCCTGCCCGAGGATGGCCAATCGCTGTGGGACCTGACCGGCGAGTGGGAGCATGCCCACTATATCGGCAGCCAGAAGTTCACCCCCGGTGCGGTTGCGCCGCTCCCGGGGATCGAGCACCCGGGGCTTTCCCCGCATCCACTGCTCACGATGCTCGAAGCGGTGCGGTTCACGGGCGAGGAAGCCAAAGTCGGGCGGCGTATTTATGTCTTCGGCAACGCGTGGGAGCCGACGCCCTTCCGCCGCTTCGTAGCGCGGGTCAGCACAGAGCCGGGTTGGGAATACCACGAGGCTTTCGCCGGCCATGATGTGATGGGCGATCAGCCCGAGCAGACCTTGGCGATCCTGCTGGGCTGCGCGTAAGCCCAACCCCTCATTCACCAGTTCGTGCCGAGCGAAGTCGACACACCGGGCCCGTCGAGGGGCTCGACACGAACGGACGTGTGAAGTTAGTTCAGCCCCTCAGAAATCGGCCTCACGCGATTTGCGGCGCGCATCGGCGAAGGCATCGCGGCGGAATTTCTCGAAGGCGACGCGCTGGTCGTGGCCGGGGTCCTTCGGGTAGTCCTGATATTCGCCGATGATCTCCTCGAAGATCTCGCGCATCTCTTGCTTATGATCGGGGTGGCTGAAGATGTGGAGGCGGTTCGCCCTCATCGCCTCAATCACGCGTGCACCGATCACGTCGGGCTCCATGCCGAATTCGTGGATACCGGCGAGCCGCTCCACAGCTTCGGAATTGACCGGCTTCATTGCGCCTTTCAGCTCCTCGGGCCGGATCTCGTCACTGGCGTAGATGTAGCTTTTGACAAGGCCGGGGCAGAGCACCGAGACTCCGATCTCATATTGCAGCAGCGAGTAATGCAGTGATTCCGAAAGGCCGCGCACGGCGAACTTGGTGGTGTTATAGATGCCCGGCGTGCCTGCCGCCAGGAACGCTGCCATCGAGGCGGTGTTGACCACATGGCCGCCCTTCTGCTCGCCCGCCTTGATGCGCTCGACCATGCGCGGCACGAAGGTCATTACGCCGTTGATCACGCCGTGGAGATTGACGCCCATCAGCCAGTCCCAATCGTCGAATGAGCTTTCCTCGATCGGCTGGAACAGATTGACCCCGGCATTGTTGCACAGGATCGAGACCGGCCCGAACTTGGCCTCGACCTCGTCCGCCGCGGCCTTGAAGCCCTCGCGGCTAGCGACATCGAGCTGGACGCCCATGACCTCGCGGTTGTCGAGGCTCTTGAGTGCCTGATCGATCGAATCCTGCCGGATATCGGCAATGGCGACCTTGCAGCCTTCGTTGAGAAGCTGGCGGACCAGCCCGATGCCGACACCATTGGCGCCGCCAGTGACGAAGGCGGTGCGGCCTGCGAAGGTCTTCATGCGGCGTCTCCTGCGCGCTTGGCCCGCAGCGCATCCTGCCGCGCGATTTCGGCAGTGATCGCCGGGTTGCGGAACAGCATGGCGAAGGTGTTCTTGTACTCAGCGTTTTCGGGGAGGTGCGTCTGCACGGCCGCCGTCGTCGCCTCGCCGCGTTCGCGCACCCCGGTGAGGAATTCGCTGTGGGTGAGAATGTAGAGCTCGTCGTTCAGGATGCCTTCGAGCACGCGCTGGCCGACTTCCTCCTTGGTCTGGAACAGGTGCAGGAAGTTGCTGCCCGCCGCGCGGCGCTTGTCGGCTTCGGCATAGCCGGTTTCGGAAAGGTCGGCTGGGCGGGTCTTGCCGGCGTCCGCGATGTTCGATTGCACCGCGCCGGGGCAGAAGGCCGAACAGATCACGCCGCGGGGTTCCAGTTCGGGGCGCATGCACTCCATCATCGAAGTGACGGCTGCCTTGCCCGAGGAATAGATCGTGGTGCCGCCCACGGGCACCAGCCCGGACATCGAGGCAGTGCAGACGATATGCCCGCCTTCGCCGTGCGCCAGAATGCGCGGCAGGATCGTGACGATCCCGTTGATCGTGCCGCCGACATTGACGCCCATGACCCAGTCCCAATCGGCGAAGGTGGCGAGTTCGGTCGGGCCGACGACGGCGACGCCGGCGTTGTTGCACAGCACGTGGATCTTGCCGAACTTCGCTTCGGCGGCATCGGCGGCAGCGGCAAAGGCGGCGCGGTCGGTCACGTCGAGCTTGATCGGGAGCACGCGGTCTCCGCCTGCCAGTTCAGTCTCGGCAGCGGCAAGGTGATCGTCGCGGATATCGGCAATCGCCACGTTCAAGCCTGCGCCCAGGAGCGCCTTGGCGATGCCGAGACCGATGCCGCTCGCGCCGCCGGTAATGAAGGCTGTCTTGCCGCGCAGATCCTGCATGGTCGCTCTCCGTAGGGTTGCCGGCCCGTTTCGGGCCTCGCGCATGATTTCCTGCCTTTTCTATTCACCACGCCGAGATTGTATGCAAGACTAACAATTGTTCGAGACGAAAAAGGCCGCGCAAGTTCCAATGTGCGGCCACCGGGCGAGAGGAGCGACGATGGCGGGTCCGACGGTGATGGCTGAACAAGTTGCGGCTGAAGGGGCAACCGCGCGCGAATGGCCAACGTCTGCTTCGGCCTACTGGGCGCTCACCGTGATCGTGCTGGCCACGTTCCTCACGTTCTTCGATGCGGTGACGTTTGGCATGCTGGCCGAACGGATCAAGCACGACTTTGGCCTCACCGATTCACAGCTTGGCTTTCTGGCGGGGCCTGCGAGTATCATATGCTATTTCTTCGTTGGCATTCCGCTGGCACGGCTGGCCGATGTTTACCCTCGCAAATATGTGCTGGGCGGCGGCGCGGCGGTCGTCGGCCTGATCGTTTCGCTCGGCGGCCTCGCGCAGACGTTCACCCAGTTCGTCGGCACCCGCGTGTTTCTAGCGGCGGGCGGATCGGCGCACGCGCCTTCATCGTACTCGCTGCTGGCCGATGCCTTTCCGCCCAAGAAGCTGACCCGCGCCTTTGCGCTGCTGCAGTTCGGGTTCATCGGCGGGACCACACTCGGCCCCCTGATAGGCGGCGCGCTGGTGGTGATGAGCGCCACTTGGGAGCCGACGCAGCTTGGCCCGCTGACCATTCGCGGCTGGCAATGGATCCTGATGGTGATGGGTCTGCCCGGCCTGCTGGTGGGCCTGCTGTTTCTGACGGTTAAGGAGCCGACCCGGCTTGCCCCAGCTGCCGATGCGCCGCAGGTGCCGCAAGGCGCCGGGCTAGGCCGCAAGATCCTGACGTTCATGGGGCTTGATGCCCTGCGCGCGATCAATGCCAAGCCGCGCGTCTATTATCCGCTGTTCGGCGCGCTGGCCTTGAGCGCGGTCGAGGTGTTCGGCCTGCAGTTCTGGCGCGTGCCGTTCATGATCCGCACGTTCGGTTGGAACGAGCAGCAGATCGGAGCGGCGTTGGGCATGACGGTTCTGGCTGGCTCGCTAGCGGGCCTCGTGCTCGGCAGCGTGCTCGTCGAATGGCTGGCGAAGCGCCACAAGGATGCCAACGTGCGCGCCGCCGCGATCTGCTTTGCGGGCACCACGGTCAGCTCGATTGCCGCGATCCTGATGCCCACCGCTTGGGGCTCGATGATCCTGTTCGGGATTTCGGGCATGTTCGGGCTGGCGGGCGCGGTGCCGCAGAACGCGGCGGTCCAGCGCGTCGCGCCCAACGACATGCGGGGCCAAGTGACCGCGTTCTACCTGTTCATGTTCACCTTCTTCGGGGCGATGGGGAGCTTTGTGGTGGGCCGGGTGCAGGATCTGGTCGTGGGCGATCCGCAGCAACTGTGGAAGGCGCTGTTGATCACCGCATGCGTGCTTTTGCCGCTCGCTACCCTGCTGATGATCCGCGCGATCAAGCCCTACCGTGAGGAAGTGGAGCGGCTGGAAGCAGAGGGGCGTTGACAGCGCGGAGCTGGAATATAGTTAGGTTTACAAACTAAATGGGAGACTCATGATGTCCGAAGATCGTATTGCCGCGCTGGAAGGCAAGCTGGCCGAGATGGAACGGCGCCTCACCGTGCGCGAGGATGAACTCGATATCCGCAAGCTGCAGCACCTCTATGGCTATCTGATCGACAAGTGCCTCTACAACGAGACCGTGGACCTGTTCACCGAGGATGGCGAAGTGCGCTTCTTCGGCGGCATCTGGAAGACTCGGGAAGGTGTGCGCAGGCTCTATTGTGAGCGGTTCCAGAAGCGCTTCACCTATGGCAACAACGGCCCGATCGACGGCTTCCTGCTGGAACATCCGCAAATGCAGGACATCATCACTGTGCAACCCGGCGGTGAAATCGCCTTTGGCCGCGCGCGCTCGATGATGCAGGCCGGCCGCCACAAGGACTATGAAGGCGATGCCCCCCATCTGAAGGCGCGTCAGTGGTGGGAAGGCGGCATTTATGAGAACACCTACAAGAAGGTGGACGGCGTGTGGCGGATGCATGTGCTCAACTACATGCCGCAGTGGCACGCCGATTTCGAGCATGGCTGGGCAAACACGCAGCCGGAATATGTGCCGTTCCCCAAGGTGACCTACCCCACCGATCCGACCGGGCCGGACGAACTGATCACCGATCACTGGCTCTGGCCGACGCACAAGCTTATGCCGTTCCACATGGTGCACCCGGTTACCGGCGAGGAAATCGTGGCGCAGCGCTGGCAGGGTGATATCGACCGCGAGAACGCCGCGAAGTAAGCGATTGCGGGCGGCGGCCACCTCCTCCCGGTTTCCATCGGCAACCAATGGAACAGAAATGACCCAGTATCCTTCGCTTCACATGATCATCGATGGCGAACGGGTGACCGGCGGCGGGCGGCGCACGCATGCTGTGGTCAATCCCGCGACGGGGGAGACCTTGGCCGAACTGCCGCTCGCTGATGCCGCCGATCTCGACCGCGCGCTGGAAATCGCGCAGCGGGGCTTCAAGCTGTGGCGCAATTCGACCCCGCATCAGCGTGCCGCCGTGCTTCAGGGCGCGGCGCGGCTCATGCTGGAGCGGCAGGAAGACCTCGCGCGCATCGCCACGTTGGAACAGGGCAAGACGCTGGCTGAAACGCGCATCGAAGTCATGATGAACGTCGGCCTGTTCAATTTCTATGCGGGCGAGGTGTTCCGGCTTTATGGCCGCTCGCTCGTGCGCCCGGAGGGCATGCGTTCCACTGTCACGCACGAACCGGTCGGCCCGGTAGCTGCTTTCGCGCCCTGGAACTTTCCGCTTGGAAATCCGGGCCGCAAGCTGGGCGCGCCGATCGCGGCGGGCTGTTCGGTGATCCTGAAGGCGGCGGAGGAAACCCCGGCTTCGGCGCTGGGGGTGCTGCAATGCCTGCTCGATGCCGGGCTGCCCAAG
>CANEVG010000105.1 GCA_947442095.1 Sphingomonadaceae bacterium | reverse complement strand
CGCTTGCTGTCTACGCTTAGCCCGGTCGGTTACCCTTCAAGGCCCAAGACTCGCTACGGGGCGTCTGGCTAGGACCTACCCCGATGGAACTCTCATCCACTGGATATCATCAGCTTCTCCTGACGCACTCCAACTGTGGGTTTCAAAAATTCTGAACGAATTTTTCTGTTTTTTATTCAATATGTTGTAGTATAGGCAAGCGACGATGTCTGCAAACCATCAGACAGCGCATCAGGCTCGGACAAACTTCGCCAGCGCTTCGGCAGCTGCATGCCCGCTCGCCCAGGCCCACTGGAAGTTGTAACCGCCGAGCCAGCCGGTCACATCGACAGCCTCGCCGATCGCATAGAGCGCCGGAACGCTGTTTGCCGCCATAGTGCGTGAGGAGAGCCCCGCCGTACTGATCCCGCCCGCGGTCACTTCGGCCTTGGCAAAACCTTCGCTACCATTGGGCGTGAACTGCCAGTCGCCAAGCCGCGCCTCGGCCTCGCGCAACGCGCGATCGCTAGTGTTACCAAGTTCCGCACTCAGCGCAAGCTGCTCGCCGAGCCGCGTGGCAAGGCGGTCCGGCAGCAGTGCGCCCAGCACGCGCGGCAGATGCACGCGGGGCCTCTCGCGCTTCGCCGCTGTCAGCCAACCCGGTTCCTGATCGGGAAGGAAATTGATCGCTACGCTTGTCCCGGGACGCCAGTAAGACGAGACCTGCAGGATCGCCGGGCCGGAAAGCCCCCGGTGGGTAAACAGCGCCGCTTCGCGAAACCGCACTTTGCCCGCCCGCGCCTCCACTTCAGCAGAAACCCCCGAAAGCTCGCGGAACAGCGCATCCTCGCCTGAAAGCGTCAGCGGCACGAGCGCGGGGCGGGGCTGCACCACTTTCAGGCCAAACTGGCGCGCCAGATCATAGGCAAAGCCGCTCGCGCCCATTTTCGGGATCGAAGGCCCGCCGCAAGCGATCACCAACGCAGGCGCGACGAGCGTGACAGCGCCGAACGCCACACGGAACAATCCGTCCGCATGCTCCACTGCGCCAATCGGCTGCCCGCAGTGCAGATCGACCCTGCCTGCCCGGCATTCCTCGATCAGCATCGCCACGATCTCGCGCGCCGAGCCATCGCAGAACAGCTGCCCTAGCGTTTTCTCGTGCCAGGCAATCCCGTGCCGCTCGACCAACGCGATGAAGTCCCCGGCTGTGTAGCGGCTCAGCGCCGAACGCGCGAAATGGGGGTTTTCCGAAAGATAGCGGTCCGGCGCGGTGTGGATATTGGTGAAATTGCAGCGCCCGCCGCCCGAGATCAGGATCTTCTTGCCCGGTACATCGGCGTGATCAAGCAAGGCCACGCGTTGCCCGCGCTGCCCGGCCTCACCCGCACAGAACAGCCCTGCGGCCCCCGCTCCGAGGATTATGACATCATGAGTGGTCTGAGAAGGCTTTACTGGCATGGCGCGACCTTAGGCCGGAAGCCGCCGCGCCACCAGCGCCTCAGATGTGAACCGCGCGCCCGTATGCCGCAAGCACCGATTCGTGCATCATTTCCGAAAGTGTGGGATGCGCGAACACGGTGTGCATCAACTCGGCCTCGGTCGTTTCCAGCGTCTTGCCCACGACATAGCCCTGGATCAGCTCGGTCACTTCTGCACCGATCATGTGTGCGCCAAGCAGTTCGCCGGTCTTGGCGTCGAACACCGTCTTGATGAAGCCCTCTGCCTGGCCCAGCGCAATCGCTTTGCCATTGCCCATGAACGGGAACGTGCCAACCTTGAGTTCGTAGCCCGCCTCCTTGGCCTTCGCCTCGGTCAGGCCAACGCTCGCAACTTGCGGATGGCAATACGTGCAGCCGGGAATATTAAGCCGGTCCATCACATGCGGGTGCACTTCGGTGTTACCCAGCGCCTGAGCGATGGCTTCCGCAGCGATCACGCCTTCATGGCTCGCCTTGTGCGCTAGCCATGGCCCGTCAATGCAATCACCGATGGCCCACACGCCTGGCACGTTGGTGCGCCCGTAAGCATCGGCCTTGATGTGGAAGCGCTTGTCCGGCTCGATGCCAAGGTCTTCAAGCCCGATGTTCTCGACATTCGGCAGAATGCCTACCGCCACGATCACGTGGCTGAAGTCGCTCTCGGTAACCGCGTCGTCCTTAGCCTTGATCACCGCCTTCACGCCGGTTTCACTGACAGCGATGCTCTGCACACCCGCGCCAGTCAGGATCGTCATGCCCTGCTTCTTGAGCGCCTTCTCAAGGAAGGCCGAGACATCGGCGTCTTCCACCGGCACGATGCGGTCCATCATCTCGACGACCGTCACATCCGCACCCATGTCATTGTAAAAACTCGCAAACTCTATGCCGATAGCACCACTGCCGATGACCAGCAACTTGCTCGGCATTTCGGGTGGGACCATCGCGTGGCGATAGGTCCAGATACGCTTGCCGTCTGCCTTGGCAAACGGCAGATCGCGCGCCCTCGCGCCGGTGGCGATGATGATGTGCTTGGCCGAGATCACCTCGGTCCCTTTTTCGCCCGTAACCTCGACCTTGTCCGCGCCCTTGAGTACGCCAGTGCCCATATGCACGGTGATCCTGTTCTTCTTCATCAGGTGCGTGACGCCCTGGTTGAGCTGCTTGGCCACCCCGCGCGAGCGATTGACCACCGCATCGATGTCCGCGCGAATATTGTCCGCCGCGAGGCCATAGCTTGCCGCCTGCTTCATCTGGTGGAACACTTCGGCCGAACGAAGCAGCGCCTTGGTCGGAATGCAACCCCAGTTGAGGCAGATCCCGCCGAGCAGCTCGCGCTCCACGATCCCGACCTTGAGGCCGAGCTGCGAAGCGCGGATCGCCGCGACATAGCCGCCGGGGCCGGAGCCGAGAACGATGAGGTCGTATTGATCAGCCACGCAAATGCTCCTTGATGTCGACGTCTGGTTTAGCCCGCTCGCGCGGGCACGCCGCTCTCATTATGATCAGGCCAGCGCTCAAGCTACGAGGGCCAGCGGCGCTTCAATCAGGCTCTTGAACGCCTGCATCAGCTGCGCGCCTTCCGCGCCGTCAATCGCGCGGTGGTCGAAGCTGCCGGTGGCCGACATGACCGTGGCAATGCCCAGCGCGTTGTCGATCACATAAGGCCGCTTCTCGCCCGCGCCGATCGCCATGATCATGCCTTGCGGCGGATTGATCACGGCCTCGAACTGCTTGATCCCGAACATACCTAGGTTCGACAGGCTTGCAGTGCCGCCCTGATACTCGTGCGCCGCCAGCTTGCCCGCCTTGGCCCGCGCGCCAAGATCCGCCATGTCCTTCTGGATCGCCGAGATCGACTTAACGTCCGCGCCCGTCACGATCGGTGTGATAAGCCCCCCGGGGATCGAGACCGCCACGGCAACGTCGGCGCGCGAATAACGGATCAGCGCGTCGCCTGCAAAGCTCACGTTGGCATCGGGCGCAAGGATCAGCGCCTTGCCTAGCGCTTTGATCAGCAGGTCGTTGACCGAGAGCCTGACGCCCTCGACCGCCAAAGCCGCATTCAACTCTGCGCGCAGCTTGAGCAGCGCATCGAGGCGGATATCGACGGTCAGATAGTAATGCGGCACGGTCGCCTTGGCCTCGGTCAGGCGGCGGGCAATGGTCTTGCGCATGCCCGAAAGCTTTATCGCCTCGTACGGAATGTCGGAACTGAACGGCGCTGCAGGCGCAGCAGCAACGACAGCTGGTGCCGGTGTTGCCACAGGGGCAGGCGCTGCAACAGAGGTTGCCTGAGCAATAGCAGCCGGAGCCGCGCCTTCCAGATCAGCCTTAATGATCCGCCCATGCGGGCCGCTGCCCTGCACGGCACCCAGATCGATGCCCTTTTCCGTCGCGATGCGCCGCGCAAGCGGGCTGGCGACAACGCGGTCGGCAGCAGCAACGGCAGGTGCGGCAACAATAGGCGCAGCAGGCGGGACCGGCGCAGGAGCAGCAACCACAGGTGCCAATGCAGCGACCGGAGCCGGAGCGGGCGCAGCCACCACAGGCGCGGCGGCGAATGCCGGCGTAGGCGCATCATCGTCATCCTCACCCGCAATCGTCGCGATCACGGTGCCCACTTTAACGCCCTCCGTGCCCTCAGCCACAGAGATTGAAACAACAGTGCCTTCATCAACCGCTTCGAATTCCATCGTCGCCTTGTCGGTCTCGATCTCTGCCATGATATCGCCCGAGGAAACCTTGTCGCCCACCTTGACCAGCCACTTGGCCAACGTGCCTTCCTCCATCGTGGGCGAAAGCGCAGGCATCTTGATCTGGGTCGGCATGGGCAGCTCTTTTCCGTTACGGTTTCGTGCGCAGTATGCAGGAATGCCGAGATGCTTCCCTGCTCCGTGCGCCTTGGCACAGGCGGTTCCATTTCGCCAGCCAGCCAATGCGGGTCAAGTGGCTTGGCGCTTGCCCTGTATACGAATTAGGCCAATACGGATGACGCAGCCTTATAACGGGTGGATTGCAGGGCGCAGGGGGGCAGGGATGGACGACGTTACGAGCGATTCCGGCAAGGCCGTGTCTGCAGAGGCCGCAAAGCGGCAGCGTGTCTACCTCGTCATCATGGACGACACGGCCGAAGCAAGCCGCGCGCTGCGCTTTGCCGCACGCCGCGCGGTGCGCACCGGCGGCACCGTTCACATCCTCGCGCTCGTGCCCAAACAGGAGTTCGTGGTTTTCGGCGGCATTCAGGCCACAATCGAGGAAGAGGCCCGCGAACGCGCCGAAGAGCTCGCGATTGCGGCCGCCGGCAGCGTCACCAGCGAATCCGGTCTCCTGCCGCAAGTCTCGGTCAAGACCGGTAATGGCCCGCAAGTGGTGCGCGATTACCTGGCGGTTCATCCCGAGGTCTCGGCACTGGTCCTGGGCGCGGCGAGCGAGGGCAATCCAGGCCCGCTCATCACCCATTTCACCTCGCACCTCGGCCAATTGCCCTGCGTGCTGATGATCGTGCCCGGCACGATCGACGAGAACGGCATCGATTCGTTCAGTTGATTGAATGTTGTGAAATTCACCAAGACGCGAATTTCAAAGCGGCACCGGCTCGCTCTATCCGGACCGCAATTTCGGATCAGACAGCTGGAAGTTTACTTCCGCCGCCCCTGATGCCGGATATTCCCCGGCCGCCCGCGCGGGCCGACCATCTGCCCGCCGCGCTTGGCAAAGCCCTCGGGCCGGGCCTTTCCTGAGCGCTCGCCGCGCCGTTCGATCCGCCCCGCGCCAGGTGCCATTTCCACCGGCTCAAACTTGAGCGCGCCGGTTAGCGGATTGGCCTCGGCGAGCCGCAGCTTCAGCATCATGCCGATCGCGAAGGTATCGCCGCTCTGCTCGCCGACCAGCGCCTGCCGCTTCTCGTCATAGTCGAAGCGCTCGGCCCCCAGCGTGGAAATTGGCACCAACCCATCCCCACCAAGGCCGATGATCGTGGCAAACAGACCGAATTTTTGCACACCCGTCAGCCGCGTGTCGAACACTTCACCCACCCGGCCCGAAAGCCATGCGGCAACATAGCGGTCAATGGTGTCGCGCTCGGCCTCCATCGCGCGACGCTCGGTCTTGCTGATCGCATCGCTGATCTGGGTAAGATCATCGCGGTCGCGGTCGGACAGGCCTGACGACGCGCCGATCTCGCTCACTTCCGGGCGCGGCTGCTCCAGTTTCCAGCCATCCACCAGAGCACGGTGCACCAAGAGATCGGAGTAGCGCCGGATCGGTGAGGTGAAGTGCGCATAGCTACCCAGCGCCAGCCCGAAGTGTCCGGCGTTGCGCGGACCATAGTAAGCCTGGGTCTGGCTGCGCAGCACTGCATCCATCACCAGCGCCTTCTCCGCATCGTCGGTCACGTCCTTCAGCATGCGGTTGAACAAGCCTGGCGTGATCACCTGTCCCATCGCCAGCTTGTGTCCGAACGTGGCGAGATAGTCCTTGAGCGCGACCAGCTTCTCGCGGCTCGGCGGCTCGTGAATGCGGTAGACCACTGGCGCAACTTTCGCCTCCAGTGCCTTGGCTGCCGCGACATTGGCTGCGATCATGAAATCTTCGACCACGCGGTGCGCATCAAGCCGTTCGCGAATGGCGATCTCGGCAATATTACCCGCAGAATCGAGCACCACCCGCCGCTCGGGCAATTCCAGCGCGAGCGGATCGCGTGCCTCCCGCGCCTTCTCCAGCAGCCGCCACGCTGCCCACAGGTTCTGCAGATGCGGCGTGGCCTCGCTCGCATCGATCCGCCGCTGCGCCTCTTCATAAGCAATCACCTCGGCAATCCGCACCAGCGCGCGGGTGAAGCGCCACGCAGTGATCCGCCCCTCGGCGTCGATCGTTAGGTGGCAGGCCATCGCCGCCCGGTCCGCCCCCACTTTGAGCGAGCAGACATCCGAACTGAGCACATGCGGCAGCATCGGCACCACGCGGTCGGGGAAATAGACCGAATTGCCGCGCTTTCTTGCCTCGCGATCCGCCGCGCCGCCGGGGCGCACATAGAAGCTCACGTCCGCAATCGCGACGACCGCGCGGAAGCCCCCTTCCCCATCCGGCTCGGCCCAGATCGCGTCATCGTGATCGCGCGCATCTGTCGGGTCGATCGCCACGATGGGCAGCGCGCGCAGGTCCTCGCGCGCTTCTTCCGAAAGCGCCAGCTTCGCCGCCACCGCCGCTTCATCGAGCGCGGCCTTAGGAAACACGCAAGGGATGCCGTGCTTGTGGATCGCAATCAGGCTGAACGCGCGCGGCGCGAGCGGATCGCCCAGCACTTCGGTCACCTTGAGGCCCGCGCGTGGGCTCTTGCTGACCGGCTCGCCGAGCACCAACTGGCCCTCCGCCGCACCGCCCAGATCGGAGATAGGCACAGAGTTGCGCACACGCTTGTCCACAGGCGCGAGCCAGGGTTTGCCCGCGCCATCGAACTCGACCACGCCCAGAAGCTGCTCTGTGCGCGTCGGCAGCTTCTTCATGGGATGCGCGATCAGCCCGCGCCCGGCTTCCTCGGTGCGCGCGAGCACCCGGTCGCCCACTTTCAGCGCCGCGTTCGGCCCCCTCGCCATTCCGCGCGGCTCGACAATGCGGATGCGCGGCGGCGGCGCGCCATCATCGGGCTGCCAGCTATCCGGGATCGCCATCGGTTGCCCGTCCTCGATATCGAGCACGCGCAGCACTGTCACTTTGGGCACCCCGCCCATTCGGTGAAATGCGCTGCGGTTGCCGTCGATCAGACCTTCCTCGGCCATGTCCTTGAGCAAGGCCTTGAGCGCGATCTTCTCGGTGCCCTTGAGGCCAAACCCGCGCGCAATGTCCTTCTTGCCCGCTGGCTCCTCGCTCGCAGCGATGAAATCGAGCACCTGCTGGCGCGTGGGGAGCCCGTCGGGGCCGTTCGGGGTCTGCTTGCGGAATGCCATGGCAGGTCTGTGGCCGCTGGCGGGCATGATAGCAAGCTCAGGGCTTGGCCGGGGCCTCCGGCACATAGGCCCCGGCGGGCACGGCCGAGGCCACCGGGCTTTCCGCCCCGTCGGCGCTCACCGCGCTGACCCCGAAGAACCAGTCATCCCCGCGCACCCCATCGAGCCGCACATGCGTCTCCGCGGTGGTCCGAACCGGCTGCGCTTCCCAGCCCATGGCATCGGTGCGCCGCTGCCACACGGTGTAGCGCGCCGCGCCAGGCACGCCGGCCCAGTCGATGTCGGTAAAGGTCTGCACCGCCGCCTTGGCCTTGGGTGCCGGCGGCATCGGCGCAGCAGCCAGCGCGGCCAAAGCGCGCACATTCAGCGCGGTCACTTTGGCGAGATAGGGGAAATCCATTGCCTCGATCGTGTCGCCAAACGGCCTACCCGCCTCGGTCCGCACGTTCTGGTGCTGGCGCTCGTAGTTCTCCACCGCGACAGTAAACCGCACCGCCGGATAGCCCGCATCCTGAAACGGCAGATGATCGCCGCCGCGCCCCATCCGGTCCGCCCGCCACACCTGCCGCACGGCTAGTGGATCGCCAAGCCCTGCAATCCAGCGCGAGAGGTTGCGCGAAGGGCTGTCGTTCTCCCCGCCCACGCTGCGCAGCGCATCGCGCGCCTGCTCGCTCGCATCGGCGCGCGGCCCTTCGGAAAACACCCGCACATGGCCGTCATCGACCAGCCCGTCGGACCCGCGCGAATTGCCGACAATATCGTTGTTGAGCACGGCCTTCACCGTCCAGCCCTGCTTCTTCGCATACTCCGCCAGCAAGGTGCCGCCATAGAGCCCCTGCTCCTCGCCCGAGAGCACGGCATAGACAATCGTGCCCGCAAACTTCTGCCGCGAAAGCACCCGCGCCGCCTCCAGCACCAGCGCGGTGCCCGAACCATCATCGTTCGCCCCCGGCGCATCGCCCGCGCTATCGAGCGGATCGGAATTGCGGCTGTCGATATGCCCTTGCACGATCACGACCTCGTTCGGCCGCGAAACCCCGCGCTGGATCGCCACGACATCGACAAGCCGCGTCGGGCTCGGCACCCGCTCGCCCTGCACCACGGTCTCGGGCAGCACGATCTCGAAGCACCCGCCGCAAGCCGCACTGGTCTTGCGCAGCTGCGCCTCGGCCCAGGCCCGCGCCGCCCCGATCCCGCGCTTGGGGTCGCTCTGCGAAGAGAGCGTATGCCGCGTGCCGAACGCAACAAGCCGCGCGACATCGGCCTCAAGCCGGGTTTGCGAGACCGCCTCCGCGGGTTTGGCGCTGTCTGAAGATGCCGCCGCTGCAATCGGCAAGACAGCAAGGTCAAGGCCGGCAACCACGATCATTCGGCTCACTCTGTCGCGCATGCGGTGCATCCTTGTGTTCCCTGATCGCACACCTCGCGCAAGTTCCATGCTGGCGCAAGGTGCCCTGCGATGAGGACTCGCCGCGTTTTGCTGCGCGGCATCCATGACACTTGAGTGCAACAAAACCGCCTCAAAGGACGCGATTTACATCAAAACAATCGTGTAATCTAAATAAGCAAGGAACAAGTTTTCCTGCGCTGGGTTCAGTGAGAACTTAAGATAGGGGCCGAATATGCAAGCTGTTTCATAGCTACAGTATTCTCTAATTTATAACGCGTTTTCATTTACGTTTGCGGCGATGTCAGCAACCACGCTGTTTTTGTGGCTTAGCCGCTCTCAAGTTTCCATTCACTACAAGACAGCACTGACCATATCCGGCCTCGTGACAGCTATCGCCGCCTATCACTACTGGCGCATCTTCAACAGCTGGGAAGCGGCTTACGACGTCCACGGCGGCATGGTGATGGCGACGGGATATGCCTTCAACGACGCCTATCGCTACGTCGATTGGCTGCTGACCGTGCCGCTCCTGCTCGTGGAACTCGTACTGGTCATGCGGCTCGACCCTGCCGAAACAGCCAGCAAGTCGCTTAAGCTTGGCCTCGCAGCTGCTTTGATGATCGTGCTTGGCTACCCGGGTGAAATTGCGGCAGACAACACCACTCGCGCGATCTGGGGCACGCTTTCGGCAATCCCGTTCGCCTATATCGTCTGGCAGCTGTTCAGCGGCCTGGGCGCAGCCATCGAACGCCAGCCTGAAGGCGCCAAGGGCCTGATCAAATGTAAGCGGTTCGCTGACCCCGTAGTCGTGATCAGCTTGACATTTTGACGTAAGCCCATGGCATCAGCTCATCGATGCGGTTTGCAGGATGGCCGTTTGCGATCGCGGTGAGGGTATCGCGCAAGTAGGCGAATGGCTCGACGCCGTTTAGTTTGCAGGTTTCGATAACCGACGCGATACGGGCCCAGGTGCGTCCACCTTCATCGTGGCCGGCAAACAGGGCATTCTTGCGCGTGAGGACCATTGCCCGTTCATTCTGCCCATGTCGGTGAAGAGCGAGAGGTTCATTATCGTTGGCACCCGTATTTCGGGCAGAAAGTCAGCGTACGGCGGGTAGAAGAACGAGCTACCGGTCATTTCCTCAAGGTCGAAGGCCCATCTGGCGTTGT
>CANEVG010000104.1 GCA_947442095.1 Sphingomonadaceae bacterium | reverse complement strand
GCACGCCGCCGAATTACTAGCGTTTCTGGGGGATGCGCCGCTTGTAGCGCATAATGCCGGCTTCGATTTCGGCTTCCTCAATGCCGAACTCGCACTCTGCAATCTTTCGCCAGTCGATCGCTTGCGCATGGTCGATACCGTAGCCATTGCCCGGCGCAAGCACCCCGGCGCGAAGCTCAGCCTTGATGCGCTATGTTCGCGTTATGGGATCGATCGGAGCCATCGGGTGCGCCATGGCGCACTGCTTGACGCTGAACTGCTCGCACAGCTTTACGTTGAGCTTATGGGTGGGCGGCAGATCGGGCTGGAGCTCACGGCAGAAGCGCCGGTGTCTCAAGCACCAACAGCGCTCCCAGTTGCTGTCGCTGCACCGCGCGGCCTGCGGCCACCCCGGCCACATGCCCCAAGCGCAGACGAACTTTCCCGCCATGCCGCGTTTGTCGGAAAGATCAGCGATGCCATTTGGTTGCGCTGATCCGACCGGCGGACAGGGACCTGCTTGATCCAAGGAGACTGGACATATGGATATTCGTGTATCGGGACACCAGGTCGACACCGGCGCCGCATTTGAAGCGCATGCCGAGGAACGGCTTTCCGCCATCGTCGACAAGTACTTCTCGCGGGCGCTCACCTCGCATGTCACGCTTGGCAAGGCGCCGCATGGCGGGTTTCGCTGCGATATCGTGACACATGTGGCGCAAGGCCTGATCCTGAAGGGCAGCGCGGTGGCGCAGGATGCGCATATCGCGCTCGACCAGTCGGCTGAGAAGATCGAGAAGCAACTGCGCCGCTACAAGCGCCGGATCACTGCGCGGCAGGATCAGGCCGACCACGCCCGGCGCGAGGAAGATGCGGCTTACACCGTGTTCGTGGTGGAGGAGACCGAGACCGAGGAGCCGGTCGATGCACCGCTGGTCATTGCCGAAACGCGCGTCGATGTGCCCACAGCTAGCGTTTCAGACGCGGTCATGATGCTGGATCTGCGCAACACCAATGCCCTCCTGTTCAAAAATGCGGGCACTGGCGTACACAATATGGTTTACCGCCGCGGCGACGGCTCTATCGGCTGGGTGGAGCCGACCCGTTAACCGGATCGGTAAACCCCGCTGCAAAAGGCCTGTGGCAGCATTGGCTTGTCACGCTTTCTTCGCGATTCGACGCTTGCGCCGCGCTGCGTTCGGGCGCATGGGCCGCTCCTCATCAGGCGTGCAAGCGCATTACCCGGCGTTTTTCGTTCCATGACCGCTCTCTTCTCGATAGATCCTCAGGCGGTGCGCATTGTGCGCGCCGATTCCAAGACGCAAATCCTTGGCGCGCTCGCGGATTGCTTCAGCGAGGTCTACGGGCTTGACCGGTCGCTTGTGCTCGAGCGGGTCGAGGAGCGCGAAACCCTGGGCAGCACGGGCTTCGGGCGCGGTGTAGCCATACCTCATGCCCGCCTCGAGACCATTCCTCGCCCGGTCGCTGCATTTCTTCGGCTGGAAAAGCCGGTCGATTTCGCCTCGTCGGACGGCATGCCGGTCGATTGCGTGTTCGGCCTGCTTTCTCCCGAACAGGCTGGCGCAACGCATCTTCAGGCGCTGGCAGCGATTTCGCGACTGATGCGGGATGAGCGGATGCATGAGCGTCTTGTCGCCGCCCCTGGCGCTGATGCGATCTACGCCCTGCTCGTCAATGTCATTGACCGCGACGCGGCCTGATCTGCGGCCATGAGCACGCCGCGCCTTCCCGCGGCACTCGAAGTCTCGGGCATGATACGGCTGGCCGAGGCTGCCGGTGGCTTTGCCATGGTTCTGCGCAAGGGCGAACCCGACAGCGGCACAATCCTTGTCGTTATCTTGGACAATCAAGGTCTTGGCCAGGTTTTCGAGCGCTTGCCGCAAGCGGATGGGACCCGCCGCTGGTCCCTTGCAAAGCGGCAAGATGCTGACATGAAGCAAGAATTTGAGGCGTTTCTAACGCGCCGCATGGCGCAGGATCCGGACCTGTGGGTTATCGAACTAACCATCGCAGATGGCGAACGGTTCATCCTGAACTGGAAGTGAGTTTGGAACAAAACGAGATTTATAGGTTGACTCATGCAATGCCCGCAATAAGTGGAGGCCCTCAACCGCGCGTGGGCAGCGATGTGAGGGCACGAACGCCGTCCTCGCCAGCACGCAGACGGGGGGCAGATGCCATGGCCCTCAAACGGTTCGTGGTCTCGCGAGGTTCTCCTTGCTAGGCCGGTCCCGTTCGCGCCGTGGGCTGAAGCCCACCGCCCAGTGACGAAGATGAATGAGCCGCCAATTCCGCATTGTCAGTGCAGTTTGCATTGCCGCAAGTTTTATGACGATCCTTCTCAGCACCATTGGATCCGGTGCCAAAGCGCAGGATATCCAGATCCCGGTTGCAGAAGCGCCAGGATCATCGCCAATAACCGTTGAACCCCATCAGAGTGTGTTCCGGCCAGTCGAACAACCCCTTCCCCAACCCGAACAGACCGCACCCTCGAGTGGTGAACAGACAGACGCGATATCGCTTGCCGATCTCGTCGAGCGCACTTCGTTCCCTACAGCACTTTCGCGCGAGCTCGAATGCCTCGCCGGCGCAGTCTATTTCGAAGCGCGCAGTGAAACGCTGGCGGGCCAGTTGGCCGTAGGGCGCGTGATCGTCGCGCGCGCCGCCTCTGGCCGCTTCCCGAAGTCTTATTGCGGGGTGGTGTATCAGCCGGCGCAGTTCTCATTTGTGCGTGCAAACGGCATGCCCTCATTCAACCGTGAGAGCCGGTTGTGGCAGCAGGCTGTGAAGATTGCGCTGATCGCTGACAGCGGTGCTTGGAAAAGCCCTGTGGAAGGGGCCATGTTCTTCCACGCAGCCCGGGTTTCGCCAGCGTGGGGCAAGACCCGCATCGCTCGGGTAGACAACCACATCTTTTATCGCTGATCGCCTGCCTGAGCAGGACAGTCAGACGCAAAATAGGGGGCGAGCTGCACAGTCGGTTCGCCGCTGCTCTGTCTAGTGCCTGAAATGGCGCATTCCGGTGAACACCATCGTGATGCCCGCAGCATCTGCAGCAGCGATAACGTCATCATCGCGGATCGAACCGCCGGGTTGAATCACCGCGGTCGCGCCTGCCTCAATGGCAGCCATCAGCCCATCGGCAAACGGAAAGAACGCGTCCGACGCGACCGCGGAACCAACGGTGCGCGGTGCGGACCAGCCATGTGTTTCGGCGGCCTCGATCGCCTTCGCAGCGGCGATCCGGGCGCTGTCACGCCGGTTCATCTGCCCAGCGCCAATTGCGGCGGTCACCCCGTCTTTTGCATAGACGATAGCGTTTGATTTCACGTGCTTGGCTACTATCCACGCAAAGCGGCAATCGGCCAGTTCCTGCGCGGTTGGTTCGCGTTTTGTGACGCAACGGAGCATGTCTGGCGTCAGCACGCCGTTGTCGCGGTCTTGCACCAGCAACCCGCCGACGATGGGTACGGTGACCAGACCTGTGCGGCTGGCAGACGGCAGATCGCCTATAAGCAACAGGCGCAGGTTTCTCTTACGCGCAAAGGCAGCAAGCGCGGCGTCATCCGCGCCGGGGGCAACCACGACCTCGGTGAAGATCTCGCAGATTGCCTCGGCCGTCGGTCCATCAAGCGGACGATTGAGCGCAACGATTCCGCCGAATGCAGACACTGGATCGCATGCGAGCGCCGCTTTCCATGCCTCAAGCGGACTGGTCGCCACAGCAACGCCGCAGGGGTTGGCGTGCTTGATGATTACAACCGCGGACTGCTCCGGGTCAAACTCGGCAATTAGTTCCAATGCCGCATTGGCGTCATTGTAATTGTTGTATGACAACTCCTTGCCTTGAAGCTGGCGCGCTTGCGGGAGGCCTGAAACCGCAGTTTGCGCCGGCACATACAAAGCCGCTTCCTGGTGCGGATTTTCGCCGTAACGCAGCGTGGTGACAAGCTGGTGAGCGCTCAGGAGCGTCTCGGGGAAATGCTGCTGCTGGTCCGTCACGGCAAACCACTGCGCAATCGCGGCATCATAGGCGGCGGTGGCGGCATAGGCCTTCGCCGCCATGGCCTTGCGCAAGGCAGGCGTGGTTGCGCCGCCGCTTTCATCCAGCACGGCGATCAGTTTGGAATAGTCGGCAGGATCGGTGACAATCGTGACATAGCGGTGATTCTTGGCTGCTGATCGGACCATCGAGGGTCCGCCGATGTCGATGTTTTCGATCACCTCGTCTCGCCCTGCGCCCTTTGCAACGGTTGCCGCGAAAGGATAGAGATTGACCACCACAAGATCGATCGCGCCGATCGCATGTTCGTCCATCGACGCGGCATGCGCTGCATCATCGCGGACTGCCAGCAAGCCGCCATGGACCTTTGGGTGCAGCGTTTTGACGCGGCCGTCCATCATTTCGGGAAAGCCGGTCAGTTCGGAGACATCCTTCACAGCCAGCCCTGCAGCGCGAAGCGCCGCTGCGGTGCCTCCGGTCGAGACGAGCTCAACTCCATGGGCAGCAAGTGCGCGCCCCAGATCAGCAAGCCCGGTCTTGTCGGACACCGAAAGGAGGGCCCGTTTGACGATCACATCATGCACTTCTGGAAATCCTGTCTATCGCATTTTCTTTAGCAGCCAGGAAAAGCTCTCGCCACTGCGCGGGATCTTGGCCGATATGACCAGTTGGCGCGTGGCCAATGGGCGGCCCATGCCATCAGCCCAGAGGCTTTCTTCGAGCGCGACCGGATCGCGGCCCGAACGGAATTGCCACATGCTGCCATCCGGCAATGCAAGGGTGACCCCCAGGCCGTCCCGACCTTGCGCCAGTTCCACGTGGGGGCCGAGATGGAAGCGCAGCGCAACCCCGATCATGCCCCGCTTGCCGCGCCGACCACCAGGTACCAGCAAATCTTCACCGCGCAATTCGCTGCCATCATCGCGCATGATCAGAATGCGGCGGTGGGTCAGACCATAACGCGCGACATAGCCATTGTGGCTCGCCTCGATCCGCGTCGCGCCGCCCTGGCCCGTGCTGGTACCATCGCCGCTCAGAATGCGGCGATCCACCTCCACTTCGGAAACACCCGAGCCGAGCTTGCCGTTGATCAGCACGGCGGTGGAATTGAAATCGTCGATTGCCAGCGTGGAATGGGCTGCCGTAGCGCGCAAACCCTGAGCCAGACGGAGCGGGACCAATCCGCCAGCAAACGCCGCGCCGCCACAATTGACGATCATACGTTCACCGTTGAAGCTCAGTTCGAAGGCAAGCGTCGAGGCGCAGCCATCACGGGCATGCCGGGAGATAGGCGGCGGCGCGGCATCAAGCTGCAGCACGGCTTTGCCGGCGCTTATCCGCTGGTACCCCCAATGACGTGCATCGCGCAGGGGCCGCGTTCGAACTCCGCTGGCCTTTATCAGGTCCGCAATCCGTTCAGCCGGGACAGCGCCAGCGCCCTGCCACGATCCAAGCCCCCCATCACTGTGGAGCAACGTGAGAAGCGGCGGCACCAGCAGCTCAAGGATGGATTCAAGCTGCGGAGGCGGTGTGCTGCGCACAGCCGCATAGCAGCCACGCAATTCGATGAGCAGTTCGATTGCCTCGATCTGGCAGAGCGGGCTGCGTGAGAGCACGCCGCCATCATCGCTCACCAGATCACCCAGTGCGCGGATCAGACCACTCTCGCCGTAAAGGCGGCGCGCTCGCCCTTCCGCCAGAAGCAGGCCCGCAGCAGTCAAGGCGGTCCATCCTGCGACCTCTGAAAGCTTGTCTTCCGCCCGGCCAACATGGCGGTCCAGCCAGCGCGCCGTGTCCTCAAAGGCCATCAGCACTTTGCTGCGCAGCTTGCGGTCCTGGATCGAAAGCAGCAGCGGGGCGTGGACAAGCCATGCCAGGAGGCGGTGGCCGGTATTGCTCACAGCCCATGCTGGGCCTGAACCGGGCTGGGGATTTGCAGCAAGCCATGCTGCAAAGATTCGCTCGGCGACAGGCGCGCCTTGCTGGCGCGGGGCGCAGCTGGCGAGGTCTCCAAGCCAGCCGAAGCCATGCACCAGCCGCTCGAACGGCGGCGAAAGCCGAGGGCCCGAAAACTCGGTGTCGGCAATCGGGAGCTTGACCCCGTGGAGCAGGAAATGGCCGGCCCGCAGCGCAGTGCCCGCAACAGGATCGCCCGTGAGCGCAGTGGTAACCGTGGCAGTCAGGCGAGGACGCGTCCGCTTGCGGAAGGGGTTGAGCGCAGAGGCGGGCAGGCCGAGGCCATAGGCAAGGCGGATGAGCCGCTCGCTCGTGCTCACATGGGGGGGAGAAAAGTCTGCAATCGCCAGTGCGCGTCCCGGTTCGATCTGGCCAGATTCCATCTGGCCTGGCTCCATGCCGCCGGTCTTGACGGCATCAGTAGCGGCAAAGGGGCGGCCATTGGGGGATGCGACGACCAGCGATTCATGCTTTGGTCCCAGCGGCAGAGCCTGACGCGCGGTGGGCGATGCTTTTGAAGGAGCGACCGCCGGGTCAAGGACAACGCCTTTGTCCGGGGTCTCTCGTGATCCGTGGGCAGTTCGGGACATAAGCTCAGTCAACGCCCTTGAGGACCGCGATGTTGGCCGCATAACGCCCAGCACCGCCTTTGAATGTTGCTGTGCCGGCAACCAGCACGTCGGCGCCAGCGCTGGTGCACTGCCGTGCAGTTACCGCGTCTATGCCGCCATCAACCTCCAGATGGATGGCCCGCCCGCTTTTTTCGATCATCTTGCGGATGGCCTCTATCTTGCGCAGCTGGCTGGCAATGAAGCTCTGGCCGCCAAAGCCGGGGTTTACACTCATCACGAGAACCAGGTCGATCTCGTCGATCAAGTAATCAAGCATCTTGGCCGGAGTGCCGGGATTGAGCGCAATTCCGGCCTTCTTGCCTAGCGTGCGAATGGCCTGGACAGTGCGGTGAACATGCGGACCCGACTCTGGGTGCACAGTGATGATATCTGCCCCGGCTGCAGCGAAAGCTTCGAGATAGATGTCTACCGGCGAAACCATCAGGTGCACGTCGAAGGGCTTGGCGCTGTGCGGGCGCAGCGCTTTCACCACGCCGGGTCCGATGGTGAGGTTCGGGACAAAATGCCCATCCATGACGTCGATGTGAATCCAGTCTGCTCCGGCCGCGTCGATCGCCCGCACCTCTTCCCCCAACTGCGCGAAATCAGCTGAGAGAATGGAGGGGGAAATCAGCGGCGCGGCCATGACGAAAACTCGCAATTGGAATTCTGGCGTGGTTCGGGCGGCGGTTGGCACACTCAGCGCTTGGCGGCGACCTTCGGAGCTTAGCGATTACCGGTGCCGAATCGGAGGAACAAGCGTGACTGCCTCGCTTTTCCACACGCAATGTCCCCATTCTTGGCCGTTTTGGCGCAAAGAGGCGGAAACGGACTCAATCGCTTGCGCAGGGGCCGCCTTGTTGCGCAATACACGGTTGGCCTTGCCGAACGGGTTGAAGCTTGCCAATTCACCCCCCGTACAAGCTTGCCGCACTAAGCAAGTCTTCGTTTTTGGGAAGAATGTCATGACCACACCGAATTGGCTCCCTGCCCAGTTCATCGCGACCGGGCTGATTCTCTCGTCTCTGGCAGCGTCAACAACCGCAGCCCGGGCTGCGCCTGCGTGCATTGGCCCGGCAAGCGACATGTGGATCAACCTGACGATCGACAAGGTCCGCAACAACAAGGGCCTGATCACGGCGACGCTGTATTCAAACGACCCTAAGAAGTTTCTGGTGCGGCACGGGTCGATGTATGTGGCAAGCACGCCAGCAACAGCAGGCCAGACCAAGTTCTGCCTGTTTGTTCCAAACGCTGGCACATATGCCATCGCAATCTACCATGACGAGGATTCGTCCGGGAAGATCAACCGGGGCGGCCTGTTCGGCATTCCGACCGAAGCGGTGGGCTTTTCCAACAACCCGACCATTCTGTTTGGTCCGCCGTCGCTACGCTCGGTGAAGATTGATATCCAGCAGCCCAACCAGTCTGCGACGATCAACCTGAAGCGGTACTAGAGCCTGAGGCTTGGGCCAGCGCCTCTAGGTGTTGCGGCGCAAGCGCCTCGGCCAGCGCGTGGGCCCGTGGATCGTCGACATCCATCCACCAGCCGCCGTTTACGCCGTGCGTGGCGGCTCTGCCACTATCGGCCAGCATCTGCATGCCGTCAGAGAGGCTTCCCGGTTTGCCGGCCGCAATCGCATCGCCAATGGCGGCGGCGAGCTTCGGCGTTGCCAAAAAGGCACCGCAGTCAACCGCGTCATATGCGGTGATGGTCTTGCCGATAGCCGTTATGAACCCGCGCTCATCCGTCTTGACCCAGGTCGCATCATCAGGATCGACCAGCGGATTGTCGACATACGGGTCGACTGCGAGCGTGACGTCGCGGGTCGGGCTTCCGGTCTGCAGCAGCCTTGTTAGAAGGTCACTTTCAAACAGGTGGTCAGCCATCATCAGCAGATAGTCGCCCGCACACTGCGCTGCGCCCACCATCACGGAATAGCCATTGGGCTTGCTCCAGTCCGCCACTCTGACCGGGACAATCGCGATGGATAGCCGCGGGGCAAGACTTGCTAGAAAGGCCTCGACTTCGTCCGCTTTGTGGCCAGTTACCACCACGATGCGCGTGATACCTGCCGCCATGGCCTGGCGCATGCCGATTTCTATCATCGGCATGCCGCAAACCGGTGTGAGCGGTTTTGATGGCGAAAGCTCGGCGAGGCGGCTGCCGTAGCCAGCAGCGATGATCACGGCGTCCATCAGGCCTATCCTTCGCGAAACAATCCTGTCCAAATACGCGGACGGCGCCGGTCCTGCCAGAGGACCGGCGCCGCCACGGGCGCTTGGACAGAAGGGTTATTCTGCCGCGAGCGCGGTTTCGGCGATGTACTCGTCCACCAGTTGTGCCGCGACATCGTCGTTAAATTGCTGCGGCGGGTGCTTGCAGAAGTAGGCTGACGGCCCGATCAGCGCACCACCCTCGCCGCGCTCGAGAGCAACCTTGCAGCAACGGATGGCATCCATCACGCAGGCCGCCGAATTCGGGCTGTCTTCAACCGAAAGGCGAAGCTCAAGGTTCATCGGCACATTGCCCCACTGCGTGCCTTCAAGGCGCAGGAAGCACAGCTTGTTGTCCTTCTGCCACGGCACATAATCGGACGGACCGACATGGATATTCTCATCCGCAAGGCGCTGGGCCAGCATGGCCTGAACCGCTTCGGTCTTGGATTCCTTCTTTGAACCAAGGCGCTGGCGATCGAGCATGTTCATGAAATCTGTGTTGCCACCGGTGTTGAGCTGGTAGGTCTTTTCAACCGTAACACCGCGCGCGCCGAACAGGCTGGACAAAACCCTGTGGACGATTGTCGCACCGACCTGCGCCTTGATGTCATCGCCGACAATCGGGATGCGCTTGGCACGAAACTTGGCCTCCCATTCGGGGCGACTGGCAATGAACACGGGCATGCAGTTCACGACACCGACGCCGGCTTCAAGCGCGCATTCCATGTAAAACTCGGTGGCCGTTTCCGAGCCCACCGGCAGGAAGTTGAGCAACACTTCGGCGCCGGATTCGCGCAGAGCCGCAACGATCGATTCGTGCGTCGCTTCGGGCGCATCGGCAAGAATGAAGCCGCGCTCGCCCATTCCGGTCATGTGATCGGCAACGCCGTCAAGGATCCGGCCCATCATGACCTTGGCGCCTGTTGCGGGTACGTCAGCCTGGAACACGGCGGTGCAATTGGGCGCAGAGAAAATCGCCTCGGCGATATCCTTGCCGACCTTGCGAGCGTCCACATCCACGCCCATGACGAACTCGACGTCAGCAGCGCCATAGCCACCGATCCGATCGTGGATGAGGCCTGCGGAAGAATTGGTGTTGCGGTAGAACTCCACACCTTGCACGAGCGAGCTGGCGCAATTGCCTACGCCGATCACTGCGACCTTGATTGGCTTCATTTAAACCGATCCCTTTGGACAAACGAATTGAGCGATTGTAACTAAACTGCCTCACTCCACACAAAG
>CANEVG010000103.1 GCA_947442095.1 Sphingomonadaceae bacterium | reverse complement strand
CTTGCCGAGCTCAACGGGGTCGAGCGCAAGCTGCTGACCATCGAGGATCCGATCGAGTACCGCCTGCCCGGCGTGGTGCAGGCGCAGGTCAATCCGCAGATCGGCTTTACGTTCGGCACAGCCCTGCGCTCGTTCCTGCGGCTTGACCCCGACGTTATGATGGTTGGTGAAATCAGGGACGCAGAGACGGCGCAGATTGCGGTTCAAGCGGCACTGACGGGGCACCTGATCCTCTCTACGCTGCATACCAACAGCGCCGCCGGGGCGGTCACCCGGCTTGCCGACATGGAAGTCGAACCGTTCCTGCTCGCCTCGGTGCTCGCCGGAGTCCTGGCGCAGCGGCTGGCGCGGCGGCTGTGTACGGATTGCGCCGAGCCGTTCGTGCCGCCTGCGGAGCTGCTTGCTGACCTCGGGCTGGATCTGACCGGGGAGAAGGACTTCCGGCGCGCGGTTGGCTGCCCTCGGTGTTCGAACTCGGGCTTTTCGGGGCGGATCGCGCTGTTCGAGTTCCTGAAAGTCGATGCTGCCGTCGCCCGGCTGGTGCTGCACCGCGCGAGCACCGCCGAAGTGCTTGAAGCCGCGCTCGCTGCCGGAATGCGCAGCTTGCGGCAGGATGCGCTGGCCAAGGCTGCTGCCGGGCTCACCACCATTGAGGAGGCCGTGCGCGTCACGGCGGCGGACTGATGGCGACGCGCTTTGCCTACCGGGCGGTGATGGCCGATGGCGCGGTAGGGGCAGGGGTGCTCGACGCCGCCGATCCCGCTGCCGCCATCGCCAGCCTGCGCCGGATGGGAGCGCGGCCGATCGCGGTTGCGCTTGCCCCGGCTTCACCCGGCGCGCGCCGGGTGAAGCAGAGCGCCCGGACCCGCGCTGCGACGATCAACTTTATCACCGAGCTTTCGGCGCTGGCCGGGGCGGGGCTGCCACTTGACCGTTCGCTGGCACTGGCCATTGCCAATATCGATGAAAAGCCGCTCGCCGCCGCGCTGCGCGATATGCTCGGCGATGTGCGCGAGGGCATGCCGCTGTCGCAGGCGATGGTGCGCCGCCCCGGCCTATTCCCGCCCACCGCCGCCGCCATGGCCGAAGCGGGCGAGGCGAACGGGGCGGTCGGCGAAGCCCTTGCCCGGCTGGGCGACATGATGGAGCGCGCCGAGGAACTGCGCCGCACGGTCGCCAACGCATCGATCTATCCCATTGTGCTGGGCATGCTTTCGATTGCCGTGATCCTGTTGATGCTGCTGTTCGTGGTGCCCCGTTTTGAAAGCTTGTTCGGGCAATCGCACGGCAAACTGCCCTTCGCCTCGCAACTGGTGATGGATGCCAGCCGCTTCCTGCGCGCCTGGGGCCTGTGGCTGCTGGCGGGGATCGTCGCAGCTGTGTTCGCGATTCGCCAGATGCTGACGCAACCGGGCATAGCCATGGCGCGCGACCGGTTGGCCTTGCGTATGCCGATGATGCAGGATTTGGTCCGCCATATCGAAGGTGCACGTTTTGCGCGCACGCTGGGCATTCTCGTCGAAAGTGACGTGCCGCTCCCATCGGCGCTGGCATTGGCCAACCGCACCATCGGCAACCGCGCCATCGCGGAGGGCATCGCTCGCGTCGCCGGAGGCCTGCGCGAAGGTGCAGGGCTTGCCGCACCGCTTGCCGAGGCCGGTGTGCTGCCGCGCGTCGCCATTGGTTTTCTTCGCACCGGAGAGGAAACCTCGCGGCTGGGGCCGATGCTGGTCAAACTCGCCGATGTGCTCGACCGTGACGTCAAGGTCATGCTGCAACGCGCGATCGGTATCGCCACCCCGCTCATCACCATCATCCTGGGTTCTGCGGTCGCCGCGATCATCGCCGCGATCATGTCCGCAATCATCGGTTTCAACGATTTGGCTATCTCAACATGAACGAAACACCCGCAATGCCTGCCGTCCGCCCGTCCGAAAGGGGCTTCACCTTGCTTGAACTGCTGGTGGTTCTGGCGATCCTCGGTTTGCTCGCCGCCATCGTCGGACCGCAAGTGATCCGCTACCTCGGCAGTTCGAAGACGCAGACTGCGCAAGTGCAGGCGCGCAATATCGCCGCCTCGCTGGAACTGTTCCGTCTCGATGCCGGGCGCTTCCCGACGGCGGAGGAAGGTTTGAAATCGCTGGTCAAGGCGCCGCCGACGATGCCGCTGTGGAACGGACCCTACCTGGCCGACGAAGCCGCATTGGACGACCCTTGGGGCAAGCCTTACCTGATGCGCGTTCCTGGCGAGCATGGCGAAGTGGACGTATTCACGCTGGGCTCGGACGGTGCGGCGGGCGGATCGGGCGAGGCGCGCGATGTCGGCAATTGGAAAAATTGAGCCGCGCGGAGCCGGTTTCACGCTTTTGGAGATGCTGGTGGTGCTGGCTGTGCTCGGTCTGATTTCGGCGCTGGCTTTTCCGGCGGCCGAGCGTGCGCAACTAGGGCAGCGTTTCGAGGGCGATGCTGCCACGCTCGAAGCGCGTCTGCACGCGGCGCGCGCCGCCGCCATCGCCTCGAGCGCGCCGCGCGTGCTGGAACCCGGCAAGCTCGACGGCGGATCGCGGGTCGAAACCCCTGGCGAAAGCATTGTGTTCTATCCCGACGGCAGTGCGCGCGGCGGTGCCTTGGTCCTTTCGGCGGGCAGGCGCAGCCGCCGCTACACTATAGATCCCGGCAGCGGCGAAGTGGCAGTTGCACGATGAGGCTGCGGCGCGGCGAACGCGGTTTCTTGCTGCTTGATGCGATGATCGCCTTGGCGATTCTCGCACTGGTTGGCGCGATGTTTGCGCAGGCGCTGCAAGGCTCCGCCCTGGCGCAGCGCCGGCTGGTGCTGGTGCGCGAGGCGACGCTGGTTGCGCGATCGCAGTTGGCGCTGGCCCAGGAAGGCGCGGCCACGCTCGCGGCAGGCAGCAATGCCCGGCTCAACTGGCGGGTCCGCAATGAACCGGTTGCAGGCTCGCCCGACGGACCCGGGCTTCTGGCCATCACGGTGACTGTGGCCGATGCGGTCACCGGGCGTCCGCTGGTGGTGCTGCGTTCGTTGAAACTGGCGCGGTGACGGCATGATCCGCAGCGCCGCACACCCCCGCGAGGCGGGGTTCACGCTTATCGAGATGCTGGTGACCTTGGCGATCCTCGGCCTTGTCTCCAGCCTGTTTGCCGGACTACTCACCGGCGTTACGCAGGTTTCAGGCCGTGCGGAGCTGCTGCGGCAGGATACGGGTGTCGCTGCGGCGCAGCGCGTGCTGCGCGCACGCATCGAGGCACTGGCGCCTGTGGTACGCACCGATTCGAGCGATGCCATCGTCGATGCGCTCGGCGACACGCGCATGTTCAGCTTCGCCGCGCCGCCGCCTGATGCCCACGCGCCTGCCGCGCTGCAGTTCTATCGCCTCACGCTCAGCCCCGGCGGCGATCTGGTGCTCTATTCGGCTAGCACGCTTAACGACCGCATTGATCTCAGGGACCCGGCGCTGACCGGTTGGGAGCCGGTGCGGCTAATAGGCAATGTCGCGCGGCTTGATTTTGCCTACTACGGGCCGGACCGCTTTTCGCCGGAGGACCGCTGGCAGGCGTTCTGGATCGACCGGCCGCAGCCCCCGACGCTGGTGCGCATCCGTTTGCGCTTTGCCGAGGGGGATCGTCGTAACTGGGCCGATCTGGTGGTGCGCCCGCACGCCACGGTCAACACCGTGTGCCGTATCATGCGCAGTTCTGGCCGGTGCGAGGCGCTGTGATGGCGGGCGGTTCGATCCTCGATGCGGACATGCGCACGCTGTGGCTCCGGCTGCGTTCGGGCTTCGCGTGGTGGCGCTCCGAACTCGGGGCGATGCTGCCCGCTTCGCTGCGGAGCGGCACGGGGCGGCTGCGCAGCTTCGCGCTCTACAACGGGCCAGGCCAGATCGAAGCAGTGGGGCAGGGGGCCGACCGGCCGGTGTTGGTCGATCCA
This sequence comes from Sphingomonadaceae bacterium, assembly GCA_947442095.1. Classification (GTDB taxonomy): domain Bacteria; phylum Pseudomonadota; class Alphaproteobacteria; order Sphingomonadales; family Sphingomonadaceae; genus Novosphingobium. The sequence continues at coordinate 6,101 of CANEVG010000103.1, read as the reverse complement.
TCACTGTGCCTGGTGCGCGAGATCGATCTGCCCGCGATTGCCGCCGCCGATTTCGCCCAGCTTGTTGCTATGGAAGCCGACCGCATCTTTCCGCTCGCGCCAGACATACTGGCAATTGGCCATGCGCGCGCGGCGCACGGCCGCGCCCGGGTGGCTGCGCTGCCGCTCGACACCGCGCGCGGGATGCTCGCCGAGCTTCGTGATGCAGGCATGGTCCCCGCCGTGGTGGGCCTTGCCCGAGCAAGTGAACCCGGTGCGATGTCCGGTGTTATGCCCGGTGTCATGGATATCGACTTTACCCCAAGCCTTGCCGCTGCGGGACTGGTCGCGCCGGTACGCGACGCCGCCGCGCGCTGGTGGCTGCTTGCTGGCTTTCTGTTCGCCGGCAACTTGGGCCTGCTGGTTTGGCGCGACGCTGAGAGCGTTGCTCGGCTGGACGAACTGGTCGCCCAGCAAGCGCCCGCGGTGAAAGGCGCGCGGGCGATCACCGCGCGGATTGCGCGGACCCAGGCGGTCGCTGAACAGCTCGCGGTGCGGCGACGTGGGCACGATGCGCTTGGCACGCTGGTGGTATTGACCCGCGCCATGCCCGCCGCTGCATGGGTGCAGCGTTATACTTGGGACGGCGCGGCGATCCGTATAACCGGCTATCGCCGCCCGCAGGCCGATGTTGCCGCCGCGCTGCGCTCTTCGAAGCGCTTCAGTGATGTCCGCTCTGCCAACACCGAAGCCGTTACGGAGGTCCAGACCGGTCTGCCGTTTGACATTGCCGCGCATGTTGAGGGGGGGGCGTCATGAACCAGCTGACTCCCCGCGAACGCAAGCTGGCGGCGATCGGTCTTGCGGTGGCTGCGTTGGCGCTGGTCTGGCTCGCTGTGATCGGACCGCTGCTTTTGGGCTTTGCCGAACGCGCCAGCCAGCGCGAGCGGCTGATTGCGCAATATCTGCAGAACGAGCGCATGATCGCGCGCACCAGCGCCTTGCGCCGCGCTGCTGAAAAGCAGGCGCAGGGGGCTGCGGACTTTGTGGTGAGCGCGCGCGACGCCGATGCAGCGGCGGAGCTGCTCAAAACCCGGCTGGCTGACAGCTTGACCCGCGCGGGCGGGGAACTGCGCGCCAGCGAAGGCGTTGAGGCGCAGCCCGGGTGGGTGCGCGCTAGCGTCAGCGGCGTGGTTTCCTATCCGCACCTCGTCGTCTGGCTTGATCGGCTTTCGAATGAGCCGCCCTACCTTGTCGTCGAATCGCTTTCGGTCGCCGCCGACCGCGCAATCAACTCCAATCACCTCGATCTGATGGATGTGCAGCTTGAAGCTTCAATTCCCCTTGCCCCTGCCCACGCGCGCTAACCGCGCCGCGATGCCCGCGCTCTGCACAGCCGTGCTGGGGGTGCTGGCGGCGCTGCAACTGGCGCTGACTTCCGCTGTCGAGCTGCCCGTGCAAGGGTGGGGCGGCGGCGGCGTGCGCAGTGCCTTGCCCGCGATTGGCCATGTTGGGATCGATCCGCTGCTGACGCGCAGCCCCATTTTCTCGCCCACCCGAACGGCCGCCGCACCCGATGGACAGGGCGCGCTAGCGCCGCTCGGCGGAGCAATGGTGGTGGGGGCCATCACTGTTTCCGGGCGCGCGTTGGCCATCGTTCAGCATGCCAACGGCAGTGTCACTCGCTTGCCGCTCGGCGCTAGCCTTTCCGGAATGCGGTTGGTCGCGCTAGGCCGCGACGGGGCCACATTTACAACGGCCACAGGTCGCCTGCACGTGGCCTTCGGTTCAGCTCCCGCTGCGCCTGCCGCTACCGAAGAAACCGAGGAACCATCCGAATGAACCGCGTGAAGCAACGCGCCGCACCGCTGGTGCTGCTGGCGCTGGCGGGCTGCGCCGGGCAGGATATGCCTCGCCAGCCTTTGCCCCCCGCTGCCGCCGCGCAGACCTTTGTCGGCGATGCACCGCCAGGCGATGCCGGGATCACCATCATCGGCGGTGAAAGCGCGCCGCCTTCCATCCCCCAGGCTGCTCCACAGGCGCGCCCCGGGAACATCCGGCTCGATTTTCCTGCCGCCGACGCGCGCGTGGTGGCCAAGGCGGTGCTCGGTGACCTGCTGCATCTGGAATATACAGTGGCGCCGGGCGTTACCGGACAGGTCTCGCTGGTCACGCCCGCGCCGATCGCGCGCGAATCGGTGCTCAGCGTGTTCGAGGCCTCGCTCAATTCCGCCAGCCTCGCGCTGGTGGCGCAAGGGCAGGGCTTTACAATCATGACCGTGCAGGCCGCGCGGTCAGCAGGGCTGACCGGCGCCACCACGACCGGCTACAGCAGCGAACTCGTGACGCTGAAATTCATCAGCGCGCCGGAGCTCAAAAAGCTGCTCGATTCAGTTCTGCCCGGCGTGGTCATAGATGCCAATGCGCAAAGCAACACCGTCACCATTGCTGGCACCAGTGGGCAGCGCACCAGCGCGCACGACCTGATTGCGCAGTTTGACGTCAACTGGCTGCGCAGCATGGCTTTCGCCTATTTTACCCCGCAGCGCACCGACGCGCGTCTGATCGTGCCCGAGCTCGACAAGCTGATCAACGCCGCCGACGCGCCGACGCGCGGTCTTGTCCGGCTCATCGCCATGGACAACCTCAACGGCATCATCGCGGTCAGCCCGCAGCGTCAATATCTGGAGGACGTGCGGCGCTGGGTCGACGTGCTTGACCGCGAGGGCACCAACAACCAACCAAAGCTGTTCGTCTATCGCGTCCAGAATGGCCGCTCGCGCGACATAGCCCGCACCATCAATTCGGTGTTCGGCAATTCATCTTCGGATGGCGCGTCGAACCCGGCGGGGAGCGACGATCCGCAAGCAAAGCAGGGTACGCAGCCGCGTGGGAGCGACAGCGATGCGCAAGGCGCGCGGTCCGCTTTGGGCGATACCAATGCGCGCAGCGATGCGGCGGGCCAGGGCGGACGGCGCGGCCCGCCAGTTTCGATCACCAGCGACGACAACAACAACGCTGTATTGGTGTTCGGCGCGCCGCGCGATTACGCGATTGTCGAGGATGCGCTGCGCAAGCTCGACGTGCCGCCCTACCAGGTCATGATCGAGGCGGCGATCACTGAAGTCACGCTCAACGACAACCTGCGCTATGGCGTGCAGTGGAACTTCCAGACCGGGCAGAGCAATTTCGCGCTGAGCGAGGGCACGGGGCCGAATCCCACGCGTGTGCTGCCAGGCTTCTCCTACTTCCTCGCCGGCAACGACATTTCTGCAACGCTGAGTGCGCTGGAGGAGCGGACCAACATCAAGGTCGTCTCTGCGCCAAAGCTGGTAGTGCTCAACAACCAGACTGCCTCGCTGCAAGTGGGCGATCAGGTGCCGATCCAGACCCAGTCTGCGCAAAGTGTCGAGAACCCCAACGCTCCCATCGTCAACGCCATCGAATACCGCGATACCGGCGTGATCCTGAAAGTTACGCCGAGGGTCAACGCTGGCGGGCTGGTCCTGCTCGACATCGCGCAGGAAGTCAGCGACATTTCGCAACGCTCCATTGCCGGGATTAGCTCGCCGATCATCTCGACGCGCCGGGTGGCGACCAGCATAGCGGTGCAAGACGGGCAGGTCGTCACGCTGGGCGGGTTGTTCCGCGATTCGAACAGCTTCGGAAAGAACGGACTGCCGATCCTAAGCCGCATCCCGGTTTTGGGCGGACTGTTGTTCGGCAACCAGCGCAACACCGGCAACCGCACCGAGTTGCTGATCCTGATCAAGCCGCACGTCCTGCGCACCGCCGAAGATGCCCGCGCAGTGACCGAGGAACTGCGTGCCAAGCTGCGCACGCTCGAACCGTTCCGTACCAAGGGCACGCTGCCGTGATCCAGCGCCCTGGCGAGCGCGGCTATGCCTCGATCGCGGCGATCATCATGGTTGCGGTGCTGGCGCTGGTTGCCTCCACCACCATTGAGCGCGGGCGCAGCCGGATCGAGGGCGCGCGTGCCGATCTGGAGCAGGCGAAAGCCGCCGCCGATGCCGATGCGGGGCTGGCTATGGCGCTTGACGGCCTACTGGTGGCGGATCGGGCAGGACGCTGGTCGATCGACGGGCGCGATCGTTCGTTCGCATTCGACGACGCGCGGCTGACGCTGCGCGTCGAGGATGAGCGCGGCAAGGTTCCGCTCAACCTTCTCGATGACCAATATGCACAGCGGCTGGTCGAGGTACTTGGGATGGGCAACAGTCTGCGGGGGCGCATCGCGGCCGAATCGCTGATTGACTGGATCGACAGCGACGAGGAACCCCATCCCAATGGCGCCGAGGCTGAATGGTATCGCAGCCGCGGCATCCACCCGCGCAATGCGCCTCTGCAATCGATCGATGAACTGGCGAGCATTCGCGGCTTCGATTCGGGACTAGTCGCGCGCATGCGCGGCTTTGTCACCGTCAACTTCGGCGCGGGCGGGTTCGATGCCCGCTTTGCCATGCCCGAGGCGATGGCGGTGATGCTCGAGGGGGGCGACGGCAATCCGCTGGTACTTCAGCGCCGCCGCGAGATGGCCGGACAACGCGCGGCGATTGAACTGGGTGAGGCGGTCGATCTGATCGGGCGGCCGCTCACAGTGGTGGTCGATGTCCGTCGGCCGGGCGGGGCGCGCATGGTGCGGCGCACGGTGATCGAACTGACCGGCGCGTTCACGCGGCCCTACGTGGTGCGTTCAGCCCAGTAGACGAGATCAATTGGTTTTGAGACCCCATGGGGCGAAAGCGGGCGGGGGCTGCGCCGGAGTGATCGGCACAGTCGTGGCCGGACGGGCGGCAACCGATGCCAGCACGGCATCGCCTGCGATCGCCCAGGTACCTTGCGCGTCCAGGCTAGGCACGGTTTCGGCGGTGGCCAGGTAGCGTCCGCGAACATCGGGAGCCCCCGGCGCGCGATAGAAGATGTGCGCGCCGATCCGGGCGATCCGCACCAGGCTGGGCGCCCAGTAGGGCGAGACATAGTTGGCGTGATAGTGCGTTGCGCCATTGACGTGATTGTCGGCAAGACCATCAAGCACCCTGGCGGCGCTGGCGCGGGCTGCGGCGAAAACATCCTGCGACATCCGGCGGCGCAACGACCCGTCGCAAGTGAAGGTGAACTGGCAACCGGTGCGCCGTGCCGATCCCTGGAAAACCACCCCGCAGACACTGGCGGGATAAGCGCCGTTGCGTGCGCGGTTGAGGATCACTTCTCCGACCGCTTCCTGTCCGGCCAATGGCTCGTGGCCGGCTTCATAGGCAATGGCGATGGTCATGCAGTGCAGTGCGCGTGCGGCGTTGGTGTCCGCTCCTGAAGTCGTGGCAAGCGGGGCTTCGGCGCTCACGGGCGAGGCCAACCCGGTCATCGCCGCGCAGCCCAGCCACAACTTCCACTTGAGCTTTGCCATCATGGCGAACCAATGGCGCAAGGACGTGACAAATTTGCGTAAGCGTTGCTCCGGTTCCGTAACGCAAATGCCATTCAGGCGTCATAGTAACGGCAGCGTCATTTACCATTGTTGAGATGGAGCCAATCCGACCATGCGCCGCGTCCTGCTTTCCCTTTTCCTGGCGCTTGCCGCCTGCACCCCGGCGAACCTTGCCGAACGCCCCTCCGCACATGCCTACCAATACACATTGGGTTCGGGTGACCGGCTGAAGGTCGAAACCTACGGAGAGCAACGGCTGACCGGCGAATTCGCAGTGAACGGCGAAGGCAAGGTCTCGTTTCCCCTGCTCGGCGAGGTCGAGGCACGCGGCAAGACGCTGGCGCAGTTCAAGGCTGACCTCATTGGCCGTCTAGGCAACGAGTTGCTTCGCAATCCGCAGGTTACCGTCGAAATGCTCAACCTGAGGCCGGTCTACGTGCTGGGCGAAGTGGCGCGTCCTGGCGAGTTTCCGTTTGCTGAGCACATGACCATCTATGCGCTCGTCGCCAAGGCCGGGGGCTTCACCTACCGCGCGAACCGCGAATTTGCCTATGTCACCGGCGAAGGTGATGCCGATGAACAGGCGACCCGCCTGACCAGCACCACCGCGGTCCATCCCGGCGACACGATTCGCATTCCGGAACGTACATTCTGACCGGACCGAGACGGATTATTT
>CANEVG010000102.1 GCA_947442095.1 Sphingomonadaceae bacterium | reverse complement strand
GCGTGTTTAACACCACGCCCGTTTCGCCGTGATAGCGCCGGTGAAATTCCCGGTTCATGATCATGTTGCAAAGCTTGCTGTCCTTGTAGGCCTTGCCCGGCTTGAAGGCCTTGCCGTCAATCATCGCAACCGGCGCCTTGAAGCCCGCCTCCAGGCCTTGCAGATTGCCCAGATCGGCGGGCGCGGGGATCGGCACCTTGCCGCCGAACTCCTCGGAATTGGCCGTCACCGTCCCCAGCGTGATCAGGCGCGGCGCCGCGCCGTTCAATGGCTCCAGCCGGGGCAGCAGCAAATGGCTCAGCAGGAAATGGCCGAAATGGTTGGTCGCCACGCTGATTTCATAGCCCTCGGGCGAGCGCGCCGGCTCCTTGAGCAGCGGCAGATAGACCGCGGCGTTGCACACCATCGCATGAAGAGGCAGCCCGCTTGCGGCGAAGCGCGCGGCGAAATCGCGCACGCTGGCCTGCGAACCCAGATCGATGTGTTCCAGCAAGATGTGATCGGGCGCAATGCCCAGCCCATCCGCCGCCGCCTTCGCCTTTGCCAGATCGCGGCAGGCCATGATCACCTGCCAGCCCCGGTCGACAAGTGCCTTGGTGGCGTAAAGGCCAATGCCCGAGGACGCGCCGGTCACGATCACGGTCGGGGTAACATCCTCTGACACAACAAAACTCTCCTGCTGGAGGAACGGGCGAAAGGCCGTCGAGCATAGAAAAGCTGCTCGCCAATTGCAAAACCACTTGCGGGCCTACGAAGGAACATCCCCGGCCCTGATGCATTCCGGTACAATTGCTTGCGCAATAAGATTTGCGCCGGAAGGCCTCATGCGCACACAAGAGCGCGCTACCGGCCTGCCCCGCCGCCATGGCCAGCCACGACATGGGCAGGAAATATCAAGGGAATTGTGCTTGTTGCTCGCCTTCATGCGCAAACTATCGTTCATGCCCGGCGTGCTGGCGCTAACGGCCTGCGCGGCAGGGCCAGACTATCAGGTGCCGGCATCGACCGCGCTGTCCGTTCCTCCCCGGTGGTCGGTACCGACAGATCAGGCCGCACAAGGCGCGCTTGCGCGCTGGTGGGAGCAGCTGAACGATCCCCTGCTCACGCAACTGATCGACGAAGGCCGCCAGTCCAATCTTGATCTCGCGCTCGCGCTCACTCGGCTGCGGCAGGCGCGCGAAGGCCTGATTCAGGCCCGCAGTGGCAATTTGCCAACGATCACCGGCAGCGGCAGCGCCAGCCGCAACGAGCTGCTGGCAGGAAGCGGGTTCGGCGGCATCGGCATTCCCGGTGCGATCGGCAGATCGACGACAGCGCTGACCCTCGGCGCCGATGCCTCCTATCAGGCAGACCTGTTCGGCGGGCGTGGACGCAGCATCGAAGCCGCGCGCGCCGCAACCCAGGCCAGCGAGTTCGATTATGGCGCGGTCATTCTCACTGTCTCCTCCGAAATCGCCACCAACTATCTCATCGCACGCCTCCAGCAGGCCGAACTCGCCAATGCCCGCCTGTCGCTCGCCAATCTGGACGAGAACCTCCAGATCGCGCATTGGCGCAATCAGGCGGGCCTGGCTGGCAGCCTCGATGTCGAGCAGGCGCGCACCCAGCGCGCACAGACTGCCGCGACGATCCCGCAGCTGGAATCGAGCCTCAACCAGTCGGTTTCGCGCCTTGGCGTGCTGCTCGGCGGCCCGCCCGGCGCGCTGCGAGCCAAACTCGCTGCGGTTTCACCGATCCCCGATGCCCCCACCACCATCGCTGCCGGGCTTCCCGCCGATGTCCTGCGCCAACGCCCCGATGTCCGCGCCGCTGAACGCCAGCTGGCCGCCGCGACCGCGCAGATCGGCGTGTCGCAGGCCCAGCTCTATCCTGCGCTGTCACTGGGCGGGACCGTTTCGACCAGCGCCAGCACGGTGGGCTCGTTGCTCGAAGTCATCTCGGGCCGGGTCTTCGCCAGCCTTGCGCAGACGATCTTCGACAATGGCCGCCTGCGTAGCCAGGTGCGCAGCCAGCGAGCGATAGCAGACGGCGCGTTCCTGTCCTACAAGCAGACCGTGCTCGGTGCACTCGAGGATATCGAAAACGCGCTCGTCGCCCTATCCTCGGCTAACCGGCGCACGAACGATTTCTGCACCGCGCTGGAGGCCGGGATCAATTCGGCGATCATCGCGCGCATTCAGTATCGCAGCGGCCTTATCGATTTCACCGCGCTGCTCAACACCGAAAACCAGTTGATCTCCTCACGCACCGGCCTCGCGCAGGCACAATATGATCGCGCCGCCGCAGCTGTGCAGCTCTACACCGCGCTCGGCGGCGGGTGGAATGGCCAGATGCCAGGCAGCACAGAGCAAATAGAGCCCGGGCCAATAGAGCCTGAACGGGAAAAACCATGACCGACGCCCTCCCCGCCCCTGCTACTTCCACCGAAAGCCTTGATGCCTTCCTCGGCGTCAAACCCGCGCCGTGGTGGCGGCGCTATGCCAAATGGCTGGTGCTGGGCTTGATCGCCCTCGGCCTGATCCTGCTCGCGTTGCGCCTGTTCGGGGGTTCAGCTGCGGTGGAATATGCCGCGCAGCCGGTGAAGCGCGATACGCTGCAGGTCACCGTCTCGGCCACAGGCCGCCTTGCCCCCACAAATCAGGTGCAAGTCGGCTCCGAGCTTTCGGGGCTTGTTGTCAAAGTGCTCGTCGATGTGAACGACCGGGTCAGCGCTGGGCAGACCATTGCCCTCATCGATCCCTCACGCTTTGCCGATACCGTCCGCCAGAGCGAGGCGGCGCTGGCCGCCAATCTCGCCGCCGTGGCGCAAGCTGATGCGACTTTGGCACAGGCCCGCGCTCAGTTGGCGCGGCTGGAGGAAGTCTACCGGCTCTCGGGCGGCAAAGTGCCTTCGGACACCGAGCTTTCCGCGGGGCGCGCCGAATTGGCGCGTGACAAGGCGGCCGTCGCCGCAGCTCAGGCAAACGTGGTCTCCGCGCGCGCCGCATTGTCTTCGAACCGCACCAACCTGACCAAGACTGTGATCCGCTCCCCCGTTAACGGTGTGGTCCTCGCCCGCCAGATCGAAACCGGCCAGACCGTGGCGGCCTCGTTTAGCACCCCCACCTTGTTCGTGATCGCGCAGGATCTGGCGCAGATGAAGCTGCCCGTGGCAATCGATGAGGCAGACGTGGGCGAAGTCGCTGTCGGCCAGCCCGCCACCTTCACCGTCGATGCCTTCCCCGGCGAGCGCTTCAAGGCCGATATCAGCCGGGTCGAACTCGGCTCGAACCAGACAGTCAGCTCCGCCTCCAGCACCAGCGCGGCGGCCAGCGCGGCGCAAGTCGTGTCCTATATCGCCAATCTCGTCGTCAGCAACGGCGACCTGCGGCTGCGCCCGGGTATGACTGCTACTGCCGAGATCACCACAAAGGCGCGGACCAATGCCCTGCAAGTGCCCAATGCCGCGCTGCGCTTCACGCCGGATGACCCGGGGGCAAAAAGCGGATCGGGCAGCATTGCCAGCGCCATCGTCCCAACCCGGCGGCGCAACAGCAGCGACAACCAAAACACCGGCCTCACACGCGGGCGCGGCGCTAGCCAGACGGTCTATGTGCTCGAAGCCGGCAAGCCCCGCGCCGTCGCGATCCGCACCGGGGTTTCCAACGGCACGATGACCGAAGTGCTCTCGGGCGATCTAAAGCCTGGCATGCAGGTCATCACCGGCAAGCTGGCTGCCAAGGCCAGCTGATGATGCCGCTTATAGCCTTGCGCGGCGTGACCAAGAGCTTCGGCGATGGCGAGGCGCAGTTCCTTGCGCTGAAGGGCGTCGATTTCGATATTGCGGCGGGCGATTTCGTCGCTGTCATGGGCCCATCCGGCTCCGGCAAATCGACCACAATGAACATCCTCGGCTGCCTCGATGTGCCAAGCTCCGGTCAGTTCATGTTCAAGGGACACGAAGTCAGCACCCTCAGCCGCGATCAGCGTGCGCTGCTGCGGCGGCGCTATCTCGGCTTCGTGTTCCAGGGCTACAATCTGCTCGCGCGGACCTCTGCGGTGGAAAATGTCGAGCTGCCGCTGATCTACCGGGGTGACGTGCGCGAGCAACGCCGCAAGCTGGCAATGGCAGCGCTCGAAAAGGTCGGTCTCACCGCATGGGCGGATCACACCCCGGCCGAGCTGTCCGGCGGGCAGCAGCAGCGCGTCGCGATTGCGCGCGCCATCGTAACCAGCCCCGAATTGCTGCTCGCAGACGAGCCGACCGGCAATCTCGATACCGAGCGCTCGGTCGAGATCATGGAACTGCTGGCAGGGCTCAACCGCACCGCCGGGATCACCGTGCTGATGGTGACACACGAGCCAGAGATGGCCGCCTTCGCGCACCGCATAATCCATTTCCGCGACGGGCTGGTCGAGCGCATGGAGCAGACGGCACGCGCGCTGGGCCAGCCAGGCGCTCCAAACGAAAAGGTCCCCTGATGCTCGGCACCACTTTCGTCCTCGCCTTCCGCTCGATCCGCCGCCACCTGATGCGCTCGTTCCTGACAACGCTCGGCATCATCATCGGCGTGGCGGCCGTTGTCACCATGGTCACGCTGGGGCAGGCGACCACGCAGGCGGTGCAGCAGCAGATCGCCAGCCTTGGCAACAACATCCTGATGGTCCGCCCGGGGCAAGGCTTCGGGCGCGGCGGCGGCGGGCCGCAGCCGCCCAATTTCACCGAAAGCGACGTGACCGCGATCGCCGAGCAGATCGGCGGCATTGTCGCGGTCGCGCCCCAGGCTGGAACTGCGACAACCGCGGTCTTCGAAGGCTCGAACTGGTCGACCACCGTCAACGGCACCACCAGCGACTATTTCCGCATCCAGCCCTGGCCGCTGACCGAGGGCCGCGCCTTCGAACCGGCTGAGGAACTCGGCGGCAAGGCGGTCTGCATTCTGGGCAACACGGTGCGCAAGAATCTCTCGCCGTCCGGATCGATGCTGGGCAAGCGCCTTCGGCTGGGAGGCATTTCCTGCACCGTCATCGGTACGCTGAGCGCGCGCGGACAGGCCGGGTTCGGCGGCGATCAGGATGATGTCGTGCTCATGCCGATCAAGCAAGTGCAGCGCCGTCTCACCGGCAACCGCGATATCCGCCTCATGCTCGTCGGCGTCGATCCAAAATATGAAGGCGCCGCGGTGCAGAGCGCGATCACCATATTGCTGCGCGAGAGGCGCAACATAGTCGGGGTCAAGCAGGACGATTTCAACATCTTCGACACCGCGCAGATCAGCGCGACGCTCACCGGCACGACCCGGCTGCTGACCTCGATCGTGGCCGCCGTCGCTGCGATCAGCCTTGTCGTGGGCGGGATTGGGATCATGAACATCATGCTCGTCTCGGTCACCGAGCGCACGCGCGAGATTGGCATTCGCCTTGCCATCGGTGCACTCGGCCACGAAGTGCTGACCCAGTTTCTGGTCGAAGCGATCGTGCTCTCGTGCCTTGGCGGCGCGCTCGGCATTCTGCTCGCGCAAGTGCTCGTGCTGATCATCGCGCCGCTGATGCAGGTGCCCGTGCTGTTTGTGCCGCAAATCAATGTGATTGCGTTCCTGATCTCGGCCGCGATTGGCGTGATATTCGGTTATTTTCCTGCGCGAAGGGCCGCCAGCCTCAATCCCATCGATGCTTTGCGCTACGAATAGAGGTGCAGCATTGTTGCGGCATCTGGCCCCAGCGGGCAGCTTTCCACTTGACGATGTGAACGTTCTCAAGTAGATGAACGTTCACAATCGGCTAACAATCTAACAGTTTGCCGGGGTTTCAGGGGGAAGACTCGCAATGAAGGGATCGCAAAAGCCTGTCTATGGGCGTCTCATGCTGGGCGCATCTGTGGCTGCACTCGGGTTCAGCGCACAGCAGGCATTTGCTCAGGAAGCTGCACAGCAGGCCGCCGCCGCAGAAGCTCCGGCAGACGCCATCATCGTCACCGGCATCCGCGCCTCGCTGAAAAGCTCGCTCAACGTAAAGCGCACCAACATCGGCGTGATCGACGCGATCTCGGCGGAAGACATCGGCAAGTTCCCCGACACAAACCTCGCAGAATCGCTGCAGCGCATCACCGGCGTCTCGATCGACCGCGCCAATGGCGAAGGTTCGACCGTCACGGTTCGCGGCTTCGGCCCCGATTACAACCTCGTGCTGCTCAACGGCCGCCAGATGCCTGCCTCCAGCCTCGGCGGCAGCAACGGCGCCCCCGCCTCGCGCAGCTTCGATTTCGCCAACCTCGCCTCCGAAGGCATTGCCGGCGTCGAAGTCTACAAGTCGGGCCGCGCCAGCCTCGCCACCGGCGGCATCGGTTCGGTGATCAACATCAAGACCGCGCGCCCGCTCGATCGCCCCGGCCTCCACGGCAGCATCGGCGCCAAGGCGATGTACGACACCTCGGTGTTCGAAGGCGCTGCGGTGAAGCCGGAAGTTTCGGGCATCATCAGCGACACCTTCGCCGACAACCGCATTGGCATCGCGATCAGCGGTTCCTATCAGGATCGTCGCGCGAGCCAGGCCCAGTTCAACGCCGGCTGGCGCGAAGGCTATCTCGGCAACGAGAACAACTGGGGCTCGCTCCCGGTCGACGCCAACGACTGGCGCGGCAACTTCGCGCGCACTGAAAACCGCCCCGGCCCCACGGACACTTATCAGGTCACCCAGAACGCCGGCTACGATTTCACCACGTTCCGCCGCGAGCGCATCAACGGCCAGGCCGTCCTCCAGGCCAAGCCGACCGACACGCTCACCGCGACGATCGACTACACCTTCTCGCAGAACACCATCGATGCGCGCACCAACAGCATCGGCGTGTGGTTCAACCACGATCAGACAAGCAGCAGCTGGACCGATGGCCCCGCCGCTGGCCCCAATTTCTATGCGGAAAACTTCGGCCCCGGCAAGGATCTCGCCATCACCGGCGCGGTTGCAGCCAACCGTTCGCGCAACAAGTCGCTCGGCGGCAACCTCAAGTGGGACGGCCCCGGCGGTCTGCGGCTCGAGCTTGACGGCCATCACTCGACTGCCGAGAGCAAGCCGACTGCGCCATATGGCAGCGGCATCGCCGTCGGCAGCGCCATCTTCGGCGTGAAGTCGCAGAAGGTCGATTTCACCACGAAGATGCCGGTCATCTCGGTCGAGATGTATCCCGGTGCGGATATCACCGCGGCAAACATCCGCCCGGCGGGCAACGCCTTCCGCAACGCCTACATGCGCGACGAAATCAACGAGTTCTCCTTCCGCGGCGGCTATGATTTCGACAGCTCGTTCATCGACAGCCTCGATTTCGGCGTCACCTACACCGAGAACAAGGTCCGCTCGGCCTTCGGCGTCATCCAGAACGACACATGGGGCGGCACGCTCTCGGCCGCCGATACGCCCAATGATCTCTACTCAATCCGGGATCTGCCGAAAGATCTTCAGGGCATGAACACGTCGAATGGCCAGGGCATCATTCCCAGCTACTTCAACGTCAACACCACAGGCCTGATCCAGCTGCTTGATAGCCAGCTCGGCATCTGCGGCGCGGCAACTGCCCCCGGCACCTGCCTTGCCAAATTCGATACGGATCGCTCGATCCGCGAACGCACGGTGGCGCCCTATATCCAGTCGCTCCACACCTTCGATCTGGGTGAGAACCCGGCGCACCTGCGGCTTGGCCTCCGCTATGAAAAGACGAAAGTCCGCTCCAGCGCGCTGGTGCCGATCCCCGAGCGCACTGTCTGGAGCGGCGGCAACGAAACCGCCATCATCTACGGCGCGCAGCGCGATTTCACCACGCTCAATGGCGAATACGAGAACTGGCTGCCCGCGGTCGACTTCGACATGTCGCCGATCAAGAACGTCAAACTGCGCGCTTCGTACAGCCAAACGATCACCCGGCCTGACTATACCAGCATGCAGGGCGGCACTTCGCTCGCTTCGCCGATCCGCATCGGGGGCAGCACCGCCTCCAGCGGCAACCCCGGCCTGCTGCCCTACAAGTCGAACAACGTCGATCTCTCGGCCGAATGGTATTATGGGCCGACAAGCTACATTTCGGTCGGCTTCTTCCACAAGGTCGTGAAGAACTACATCAACAACACGCAGGTCAACGAACCCGCTTTCGGCCTGACCAACGCGAATGGTGGTTCCAAGGCAACCGAGGCGCGGGCCGCACTGGGTGTTGATGCCACCGCGCAGCAGATCATGAACTTCATCGGCAACAAGTATCCCACCACGGTTGCCGGGCGTGATGGCAATGGCAACGTGACCGGCATTGTCGGCCAGAGCGACGATCCGCTGGTAAACTTCATCACCACGAAGCCGTCCAACAGCGACCAGAAGGCCAAGCTGTGGGGCTGGGAATTCGCGGTCCAGCACAGCTTCTGGGAAACCGGCTTCGGCACCATCGTGAACTACACGGTCGTGAACAGCGATACCGAATTCGACAACGCCCAGCGCTACACCGTGACGCAGTTTGCGGTCACCGGGGTCAGCAACAGCGCCAACGCCGTGCTCTACTACGACAAGAAGGGCCTTCAGGCCCGCGTCGCCTACAACTGGCGCGCCGGGTTCCTGTCCGGCGCCGGTTTCGACCCCTATTATGTCGAATCCTATGGCCAGTTCGATGCGAGCGCAAGCTATGACATCAAGAAGGGCGTCACAGTGTTTGTCGAAGGCATCAACATCACCAACGCCGATCGCCGTGGCCACATGCGCAACAACCAGACAGTGTTTTTCGCCGCTCCTGGTTATGCCCGCTACACGGCAGGGGCGCGCTTCACCTTCTGACCGCTTCATAAGAGCCTTGAAGGTCGCACAGAAGAGAGCCGCACTGCCTTCGCATTGCGGCTCTCTTTTTTGGTCTGGCAGTCAAAAGTACGGTATGGTCCCATCGTCATGAGCAATTCTGTCCAGCACATAGTGATTGTCGGCGGCGGCACCGCCGGCTGGCTGTCCGCGTGCCTGCTGGCCGCAAAGCTGCCGGGCCGCCGCGTCACGCTGGTCGAAGCCCCCGATATCCCGACCATTGGCGTCGGCGAAGGCACCTGGCCGACGATGCGCGAGACGCTTGCCGCCATCGGCATTCCCGAGGCCGAGTTCCTTGCCGAATGCGACGCCGCGTTCAAGCAGGGCTCGCGCTTCGATGGCTGGGCGGATGGCTCCGCGGTCGACAGCTATCTCCACCCCTTCACCGCGCCCCAGCCCGCCGACATGCAGGCCCTCGCCGCAGCATGGCAGGCGAGCGGCCGGACAATGCCCTTTGCTGCAGCCATCACGCCGCAGCATGCGGTCTGCGCGCAGAACCTCTCGCCGCGCCAGCGCCCCATGCCGGACTACGCCGGGGCGCTCAATTATGGCTATCACCTCGATGCCGGTAAATTTGCCGCGCTGCTCACGCGCCATGCCACCACGCGGCTCGGCGTCACGCGGATTGCTGCAGAAGTCACCGGCATCGTCCGTGCCGAGAACGGTGATATCGCGGCGCTGACCTTGCGCAGTGCCGAATGGCTCGAAGGCGATCTCTTCCTCGATTGCTCGGGGCAAGCCGCGATCCTCATCGGCGGGCATTGCGGCGCGGGCTGGGTCAGTCGCGCCGATGTCTCGTTCAACGACCGCGCGCTCGCCGTGCAAGTGCCGACGCAACCGGGCAGCCCCATCGCCTCGCAGACCATCGGCACCGCGCATGAGGCCGGGTGGCTCTGGGATATAGGCCTGCCAACCCGGCGCGGCATTGGCTGCGTCTACGCCTCGCGCTTCATCGACGACGACCGCGCGGCGGAAATCCTCAGCGCGTATGTTGCTGCAAATGTGCCCGGTGCAGACACCGCCAGCCTCCGCCCCCGCAAGCTTACTTTCGCCACTGGCCACCGTGATCGCTTCTGGGTGGGCAATTGCCTCGCCGTCGGTCTCTCCGCAGGGTTCATCGAACCGCTCGAAGCCTCGGCCATCGTGCTGATCGAACTCTCGCTGAAAGCCCTTGCAGAGAACTTCCCGCAAAGCCGCGCCAGCATGGACATCCACGCCGCACGCTTCAACGATCTGTTCCGCTACCGCTGGGACCGCATCGTCG
>CANEVG010000101.1 GCA_947442095.1 Sphingomonadaceae bacterium | reverse complement strand
CGCGCCCGCCCACCGCGGCATCCTTCAAGTGCACACCGCGCCCGGCGGCAGCCGCCTCGCCCAGCAGCAGCGCCGTGCCCGAAGGCGCGTCCACCTTCATGCGGTGGTGCGTCTCGGTGATCTCGATATCCCAGTCTTCGCCCAGCCGCATGGCCGCCTCGCACACCAGATGCGCGAGCAAGGTCACGCCGAGCGAGGTGTTGCCCGTCTGCAGCACCGGAATATTCACCGCTGCCGCATCGACCAACCAGTGATGGCGCTCGGCCAATCCCGTGGTGCCGACCACAATCGGCACGCCCGCATGGATCGCAGCGTCGAGATTGAACTCCAACGCATCGGGGGCCGAGAAATCGACCAGCACATCGCTGGCCTGAGCCAGCGCCAAGGCATCGCCGCCTTGGTCGATCCCGCCGGAACGCTCATGGCCCGCCGCTGCAATCGCTTCGGTCAGCGCCTGCCCCATGCGCCCTGCGCTACCGATAATGCCTATGCGTGCCATTGCTACCCTCGCTATTGCTGTGCTTCATGGCCGCGATGCAGACCATTCGCAACATCGTCATCCTGACAGGAGCCGGGGTTTCCGCCGAAAGCGGGATAGATACCTTCCGCTCGGCCGGGGGCCTGTGGGAGGAGCACCGCGTCGAGGATGTCGCCACGCCCGAAGGCTTCGCGCGCGATCCAGACCTTGTGCTGCGCTTCTATGACATGCGGCGCGAGGCGATCCAGACCAAGGCGCCCAACCCCGCGCACCACGCGCTGGGGCGGCTCGAGCGCGAATGGCCGAAGCAAGTTCCCGGCGGCACCGTCACGCTCGTCACGCAGAATGTCGATGATCTGCATGAACGCGGCGGATCGCTCTCCGTCATCCATATGCACGGCGAACATCTGACAGTCTGGTGCACCGCCTGCGACACGCGCCGCCGCTGGACCGGCCCGCTGATCCATCGCCCGCCCTGCCCGGAATGCGAGACACCCGCGCTGCGCCCCGATGTCGTGTGGTTCGGCGAAGTGCCCTACCGGATGGACGAGATCATCGTCGCGCTGCAGGAGGCGGACCTGTTCGTCTCGATCGGCACTTCGGGCGCGGTCTATCCCGCTGCCGGCTTCGTGCGCATGGCGCGCGAGCTTGGCGCCAGAACCTTGGAACTCAATCTCGAACACTCGCAGGGCTCTTCGTGGTTCGATGAAACGTGCCTTGGCCCGGCCAGCGAGATTGTGCCGACATGGGTGGACGAACTGCTAGGCCGCTGAGCCGCATGCGCTGCAATCCGCATCCTTGGCGATCCGCATCGAGCGTAGCATGGGTTTCAGTCCGTCGAGCACATGGACCTGCCCCCACTGCGGATCGCCCAGCGTCGAAACGCCCTCGAGCAGCACCCGCAGCGCCGCCATCGCACCGAACGCACCGACCAGGCCCACCATCGCACCGAGCACGCCGGTATCGGCGCAAGTATCGCAATCTTCCGCATCGAACGCATCGCCGACAAAGCAGCGATAGCAGGCATGGCCCGCGCGGTGCCCGGCAAAGTTCGCGATCTGCCCCTGAAACCGCCCCAACGCGGCGCTGGTGAGCGGAACCCCCGCCGCCACGCAGGCATCCGAAACCGCAAGCCGCGTGGCAAAGTTGTCGCAGCCATCGAGAGCCACGTCTGCGCCCGCGATCAGTTCGCCGGCGTTGTCCCTGGTCAGTCGGGTGATGTGCGCCTTCGCTGCCAGTTCTGGATCAAACGCTGCAAGCCACGCTGCTGCAGCTTCGGCCTTGGGGCGCCCGATATCGCTGGTGCTGAAAATCGTCTGGCGCTGAAGATTGGAGGCTTCGACCACGTCGTCGTCGATCAAGGTCAGCCGGCCGATCCCGGCCCCTGCGAGATACTGCAGCGCCGGGCTGCCGATCCCGCCGATGCCGACGAGGACCACATGGCTCTGCACCAGCTTCGCTTGGCCCGCGCCGCCCACTTCAGGAAGGACGATGTGGCGGGCGAAGCGGTCGAGACGGTCTGGAGTCATGATGGGGAGTTAGGGAGAAAGGGAGAGAAATGCGAGGGCGATGGCCCTCGCATCTTCCCTTTCAGTCTTCCAGCTGCCGCAGCAAAGTTCGCACATCGCCGTCCATATCGGCATCGCGGGTGCGCAGTTCCTCGATAAGGCGCACCGCGTGGATCACGGTGGAGTGATCGCGCCCGCCGAACTTGCGCCCGATTTCGGGGTAGGAGCGGGGGGTGAGGACTTTGGCTAGATACATTGCCACCTGGCGCGGGCGCACAACCGCGCGCGCGCGGCGCTTGCTGGCCATTTCGGTGCGGTCAACCCGGTAGAACTGGCAGACCATGCGCTGGATCTCATCGATCGTGATCCGGCGGCGGTTAGCCGAGAGGATGTCGGTGAGCTGTTCCTCGGCCAGTTGCAGCGAGACAGGCTGGCCCGTGAGCTGGGCGAAGGCGATCAGCTTGTTGAGGCCGCCGACGAGTTCGCGGACATTGCGGCTGATCGTGCGGGCGAGAAACTCGATCACATCGGCCGGAACCTGCGTGCTCGTGAAGCGCGCGAGGCGGTGTTCGAGGATCTTGCGGCGCAGGTCAATATCGGCGGGCATGATATCGGCCACAAGGCCCATCGAGAGGCGCGAGAGCAGGCGCTGCTCCACCCCGTCGAGCGCTTGGGGCGCGCGATCGGCGGCAACGACGAGGCGCTTGCCCGCGCTCATCAGCGCGTCGATCGTGTGGAGAAATTCCTCCTGCGTGGAAGATTTGCCGATGATGAACTGGATGTCATCGACCAGCAGCAGATCAAAGCCGCGCAACCGCGCCTTGAACTCGAGCATCTCGTTCGAGCGCATGGCCTGCACGAACTCGATCATGAAGCGCTCGGCCGAACAATAAAAGATGCGCGCGCCGGGGCGGGCGGTAGCATAGGCATGGCCGATGGCGTGGAGCAGGTGAGTCTTGCCCTGCCCGGTCGAGCCTTTGAGGTAGAGCGGCGAGAACTGCGGCTGTTCGAGCGCAGCCATGCGCTGCGCCGCATTGACCGCGAGCACATTGGCCGAGCCCGAGACGAACTCGGCAAAGGTGAGCGAGGGATCCAGTCCGGTAACGGCAGCATCAGCGCTGATCGGCCCGGAGGACGCGCGCTGCATCGGTGCCATCGGGCCGGTATCATTGGCCGCGGCGCCGCCCATGCGCAGTTCGGGCATCGCCCGGCGGCGCGGGTGCACGGTGATGCGCACCTGGCGCACTTCGGAGCGGGCGATCTTCCACGCGAGCGAAAGCCGGTCCGCGAACCGGTCGGCCACCCAGTTGGCCGAAAACTCGGTCGGCAGGAACAGATCGAGCGTGCCGGTTTCCTTGCAGAACATGCCGACCTGAATAGGCTTGATCCACTGGCTGTGGAGCTGCGGGCCGAGATCCTTTTTGAGGCCCTGGCTGATGTCTGCCCAATCTGCCGCCAGATCGAGTGCCTCCTGGTCCTCGATCATCGCGCCATCACGTCCCTTCTTCACTTGCAGCGGCTCTGCTGCCTGTACAGCTGCACCCGCTCTTCCAGCGGGTACACCATTGGCACTTCCGAAATCGTCCATTTTCACGCGTCGCTGCCCTCGTTCCCCGCTGCCTGCACCACCACCCGCGGCGCAGACAAAACTTTCCCGTCGCCGGAGCACAGCCTGCGCACCCAGCCATAAATCATGCGATGTTCGTGACCCCCGCTGCGGCGCTGGTTCTGCTGAGGCAGCCTCACCACTACAACCGGTAGACCCTCTCTATTGGCCTACTGGAGAGATACGCAAGCGCTGGAGAGCAAAAAAACTGAAATAAAGAATCTTGACTAACCAAACGTGGCGGAAATCAATCAAGATACTGATAAACAACAATTTTTGTGATTATCGCGACGAATCGTGCAAATTCCGTGACTTGGCATCGCTGCGCGTAGTCGAAGGGACCGTAATGGTTGTGAAACAAAAAGCGGCCGACGCCCGAGGCGCCAGCCGCATCTTATATTTGTGCCGGGCAGGCTCCCTAGCAGGGATCCGCTCGTGCGAATCAGAGCGAAGCGACTCGCTTCGACAGGCGCGACATCTTCCGCGCGACGGTGTTCTTGTGGAGCACGCCGCGGGCCACGCCGCGCGCCAGTTCCGGCTGCGCTGCGAGCAGGGCTTCTGCCGCTGCCGTCTTGTCGCCGCCTGCAATAGCGGTTTCGACCTTCTTCACGAACGTGCGGATGCGCGAGAGGCGGTTGCCGTTGATCAGGGCACGGTTCTCGTTGCGACGGATGCGCTTGCGGGCTTGCGGCGTATTGGCCATGTCTGTCCTGTTTCAAAAGCTCTGGCGACACGTGCGGACACGCGCTGCGAGTGATCTGGTTCTGATCCGGCAAGCCTGCATAGACCGCCGGAAAGCGCGGCCCTTAGCGGTGAATAGCCGAATCGTCAACCACATCCCGCAAGCGGGAGTTCTTTGTGAAACGCGCAGAAGGGCGCGTTTCGGCGCGGCACCGGACCGCTCCCCCGCTCGGCCGCCCAAGAGAGTATCCTGAAAGGGTGGCCCAAGTTTGAACAGGGGGGCGGGGGAGCGGGCCGGTGCCGCGCCGATATCCAACCGCGACTCAGGAAATCCGCCGGAACGTAATGCGCAGCCCATCGCGCGGCTTAGGGATCGGCCAAGCCTGCCATGCCGGGGCATAACCGGGTGCGGTCTCGACCACGTAGCGGCTGAGGATATGGTGCAGCAGCACTTTGGTCTGCATCACGGCAAAGTGCAATCCGATGCACATATGCGCGCCGCCGCCATAGGGGATCCAGGCATATTTGTGCCGCGCAGCCACCGCTTCGGGGGTAAAGCGCAAGGGATCGAAGCGCTCCGGATCGGGCCAGGTGGCAGGATCGGCATGGACTGCGGCGGCGCTGATCCCCACCATGGTTCCAGCGGGAATGTGATGGCCGCCAAAAGTGAATTCGCGCAGCGCCCGGCGGGGGGTGGAGGGCACCGGCGGCATGATCCGCAGCGCTTCCTTGAACGCCATGTCGGCCTGTTCCATCTGCCCGAGCGCATCATAGGGCATAATCTTCCCGCCAAGGCTGCCGGTACCGCTGGCAGCCGCCCGCGCTTCGGCGCGCAGCTTGTCCTGCCACTGCGGATGTGCCGCCAGCTGCCAGATCAGCGTGGTGAAGGAGCTGGTGATCGTATCGTGCGCGGCCATCATCAGGAAGATCATGTGATCGACGACCACGTCTTCGGCCAGAAGTTCGCCTTCTACTTCGCCGTCCCGGCGCGCCAGTGCGAACTGGCTGAACATGTCCTGCCCGGGGTTCGCGCGCCGCTCGCGCAGCAGGCGCGTGAAGTAATCGACCATCAGCTTGCGGCCCGCCACGCCCTTGCCCATCGCGGTGAACGGCAGCGGGCGGCGAACCGGTGCAACGGCGGCCTGCACCATATCGACGAACGCCTGGTTGAGCCGGTCCGCCTCCGGCCCGAACGGCAGACCGAGGAAGCTGGTGGCGGCGGTTTCCAGTGTCAGCGCCTTGATCGCCGGGTAGAACAGGCGCTCGCCTTCGCCCCAGCCTTCGACCACGCGGGCGATATCGCTGTTGAGCAGATCGCAGTAGTGGCGCATCGGTTCGGGCTTGAACGCGATGGAAAGCGCGCGCCGGTCGGCGCGGTGGCCGGCGAAATCCATCAGCATCAGACCGCGCGGGAACAGCAGATTGAGCACCGGGCCCCAGCCCTGTTCGGAGGAGAACAGCTTGTCGCGGTCGAACAGCACCAGCTCGTTCGCATCCGGGCCGATCAGCGTGACCTGCCGCCGCCCGAAGCTGCGCGTGCGGAACACCGGGCCGTGGCGGGCCTGCATACGCTGCCCGAAGCCGATTGGGTCTGCCAGTTGCTGGAACGTGGTGCCCACCAAGGGCCAGCCATCTTCGCCCGGGATGTGATCGAGCGCGCTTTCGCTGGCCAGGCGAGTCCAATGCGGATTGCCTTTTTCGGACTGGATTTCATGGGCACGTGTCGGCGCTAGGCTGGCCACGGGTCTGCTCCTGATATCGTGTTTAACCGGGCGGTTAATGACACAAGTGTCAGCAAAGTCAAATCCAGCCTGAAAGCTCCCGCCGCACCAGCGCTTCGAGCATGTCCATGCCTGCCTCCCCGGCATTGAGGCAGGTGAGCGCCGCGAAATGCGTGCCGCCGGCTTCCTCGAAGTCTTCCCGCCCGCGAATGCCCAGTTCCTCGATCGTCTCAAGGCAATCGGACGAGAACCCGGTGGCGGCTATCGCGATCCGGCGCGTGCCCTTAGCCGCTTCGGCCTTGATCACGTCGTCGGTGGCAGGCTCCAGCCACTTGGCACGGCCAAAGCGCGACTGGAAGCTGGTGGCGATGCGAAGGTCCGGGTGCGTTGCGGCGAACGCTTCGCGCAGCAGGCGCGCGCTTTTGTGGCAATGGCAGTGATAGGGATCGCCCAGCTTGAGCG
The DNA here is from genome assembly GCA_947442095.1 of Sphingomonadaceae bacterium. Lineage (GTDB taxonomy): Bacteria > Pseudomonadota > Alphaproteobacteria > Sphingomonadales > Sphingomonadaceae > Novosphingobium. The sequence goes on along the minus strand of CANEVG010000101.1, from coordinate 3,641 downwards.
TCCGTTCGGGCATGCCGTGGAAGCTCAGCAGCAGCAGTTCGGGCTCGAAATCGAGCGCGCCGATCTGCGCGGCCAGATCGCGGTGGAGCGCTGCGATGGTCACGGGATCATCGTGATAGGGCGGCAAGGTGCGCAGCGCGGGCAGGCGGCGGCGGGCCTTGATCCAGTCTGCCACCGCATCGAGCGCGCTGGCGGTGGTGGCACCTGAATACTGCGGATAGAGCGGGGCGACGAGAATGCGCTCGCATCCGTCTGCCAGCAGCCGGTCCAACTCTGTCGCCATCGCCGGGCTTTGATAGCGCATGGCATGTCGCACGATGGCCGCATCCCCCAAACGTTCCTGCAAGGCGCGGGCCTGCGCGGCGGTGTTGGCAGCGAGCGGCGAACCTTCGGGCGTCCAGACCTGCTTGTAGGCATGGGCCGATTTGCGCGGCCGAGTGGTGAGCACAAAACCGCGCAGGATCGGTTGCCAGAGAATCTGCGGGATCTCCACCACGCGGCGATCAGACAGAAACTCGGCCAGATAGCGCCGCACCGACGATTCGTCCGGCCCATCTGGCGTGCCCAGATTGACCAGCAGCACTCCGATCTTGCCGGTGATGATCTGCGGATGATCGGCAGGTTTGAGCATGGCGCTGGTCAGAGCCCTTCGGAAAGCAGGGGAAGGCGGCGAAAACGTAGCCCTGTGGCAGAAAACAGCGCGTTGGCAATGGCGGGCGCAACCGCTGTGGTTGCAAGCTCGCCCGGATCGAACGGCTGCTCGCTTGATGCAGCAAAGACAATATCAACTTTTGGGCAATCCGCCAGCAGCGGCAAACCCAGTTGCGAAAGGCGTCCGGACTGCGGCAAGCCCGCCGCATAAGCGGTGCTCCCGCCAATCGCCTGCGCGAGCGCGAAGATAATCCCGCCCTCCACCTGCTGGCGGGCAATATCGCCATTCACGATGCGGCCGATATCCAGATAGGCGGAGAGTTGGTCCACGCGCACGGTACCGCCGTCCTGCCGCGCGGTGGCCACCACGGCAATGAACCCGCTGCGCTGGCCTTCGGGCGCGGCCAGATCCATCCGGTGGCAGGCAATGCCCTGCCCGGACGCATCGGCCCCGCCGCCCCACATCGCCAGCCGTGCCGCGCCGACCAGGCACGCCGCAAGCCTGGGCTGCCCCGGCAGCATCCCAATGCGATACGACAACGGCTCTGCCCCGCCGAAGTGCGCGCATTCATCAATAAAGCACTCGGTGAAGAACGCGCTATACCCGTGCGCGTTGCCCCGGTAGCGCGCCGTGGGCAGCGGCAGCGCGACCGGCACATGCTCCACCGCGCGCTCCGGAATGGCATAAAGCGGCAGCGCGCCTTCGCAGGCGAGGCGGTCGGGCTGGTCTCTGGCCGCCGCCAGCGCATCGCGCGCGCTTTTCTCATCCAGCAGGCGCGCGCCCGCCTCTATCGCCGTGGCCGGCAGCGCCATGCGCGTGCGCCAACCGAGCAATTGGCGCTTGTCTGGCCCGATTGCGGCAGAGAGCAGCGCCGAGACCGGGGTGCGCGGATAGCCCGCCAGCGCTTCCTCCCAGCGGCTCCAGGTGAGCTGCACCGGCCGCTGCAGCGCCTTGGCAATGGCTGCGGCTTCGCCCGCGATCCGCGCATCGAGCCGCGCATCGAAACTGCCGCCCGCGTGCATTGGATAGACCGTCACCGAACGGCGCGGCACACCCGCCGCGCGCGCCGCCACCCGCCGCGCGAGTTCAGGGGCCTGCGACGCGATCCACAGCTCCAGCTTGCCATTGCGCAGCCGGGCGGTGGCGGTCGCGGTTTCGAGCGGGGCATGGAGCGCAGGCTCGATATCGTAACGCGCGGTGAGGCTGGGTTTCACCAACAGCGCATCGGGATCGCCCTCGGCCATCACCCGGTAGGCTGTGCCCTTCCTGAGCGCGGTATCGATGCGCGTTTCCAGTGCCGATGTATCGGCAATGCGGCCCACGGCGCGGAACCTTGGCTCCATCGCCAGCACCGCCTTGTGGGCGGCGTGCCATGTGTTTGCCGCTGCTGCCAGCCAGCGCTTGGTGTGCACCACGCCGATTACGCCGGGCACGTTGCCCGCTGCCTTGCGGTCGAAGCTTGAAAGCTCGGTATCGCCTTGCGGACCATGCGCAATGGCAGCGTGGACCATGCCGGGCAGGCGGACATCGCCCGCAAACACGAAGCTGCCGTCGGCCTTGGCGGGCAGATCGAGCCGGGGGAAGCGCGCGCCGCCTTCTTTAAGGACCGCGCCTTCAAGAAACGTGCCGGGCTGCTCGCCTGCAGGTTCGGCGCGCAAAGCAGGCGGATCGGGCGGATCAAAGCGCATGGCCTCTCCGATCAGTGCGGCAAAGCCCAGCTTTCGCTTGCCGCTGATCACGAAGTGCCCGGCCGTGTCGCAGGTTTCCCAGCCCACATTCCAGCGCGCTGCAGCGGCTTGCGTGAGCATCGCGCGCAGTCCCGCTGCCGCTGCGCGCAAGGGGCCTTCGAACGCGGCAAGGCTTGTGCCTTCAGCGGTGATCATCAGCGGTTCGCGCTCAGCATGGAGCCTTGCGAGCCAGTCGTCAGGGGTATCGGCCAAGGCAGGGAGGACGCGCGGTTGCCACAGCGTTGCCCAACGCGCCGCGAGCACGGGATCGCCATAGACCGGGCTGACCGGCGCAGGCTCCACGCCCACGCGCTTCCAGTCCGCGCCCAGTTCCACCGCCACGATCTGCGCCAACAGAGTGGTGATCCCCTGCCCCATTTCGCAGACCGGCACCGCGACGCTGACTGCGCCATCGGCGGCAAGGCGAATGAAACTGTCGAACACCTGCTCGCCCTCGCCCGCCACCAGCGCGCTGGCGTAGCGGCGCGGCGCGAGCGCAAAGGCTACGAGCAGGGCTCCCGCGCCGCTCGCGCCGATCAGCAAGCCGCGCCGCGTCAATCTCATCCGCGCGGCGTATCCAGCCAGGCGAGGACCTTGCGCGCAATGGCGGCGAAGACTTCAGCCCCTGGGCCTTCACCCGCTGCCGGCGGCACGCCGGCATCGCTGCCCGTTCGGATCGCCAGATCAAGCGGCACGCGGCCGAGGAACGGCAGGCTCATGCTCATGGCCGCCGCTTGCGCGCCGCCGTTGCCGAAGGGATCGCTCTCCTCGCCGCAATGTGGACAGATGTAGCCTGCCATGTTCTCGACCATTCCGATGATCGGCACCTGGCCCTGTTCGAACAGGCCGATGGCGCGGGTTGCGTCCATGAGCGCCAGATCCTGCGGGGTGGAGACGATCACCGCGCCCACCGGCTTATGCTTCTGCAGCATGGTGAGCTGCACATCGCCGGTGCCGGGCGGCAGATCGACCACAATGATCTCGGTATCCCCCCAATGCGCGTCGATCAGCTGGCCCAGCGCATTGCCCGCCATCGGCCCGCGCCATGCGATCGCCTGCCCCGGCTGCACCAGATGACCCATCGACAGCATCGGCACGCCGAACGGGCTCTGGATCGGATACATCTTCTGGCCCTCGGCCTCGGGCTTGCGGCCTTCCGTCGCCAGCAGGCGCGGCTGCGAGGGGCCATAGATGTCGGCATCGACCAGCCCGACCTTGCGCCCGAGCCGCGCCATGGCCACCGCAAGATTGGCCGACAGCGT
>CANEVG010000100.1 GCA_947442095.1 Sphingomonadaceae bacterium | reverse complement strand
CCTCCGGGCCCTCCCATGATGATGCCGCCCTATATGCTGCGGCCCGAGCCGCCTACCGGTGACCGGCTGACGCCCGGCGGCGACGGCAAGGTGCTTTTCGAAGTCCACTGCGGCTATTGCCATCTTTTGGGCGGCATGGGCACGAACCTGCTCACCAAGCAGCGGATGATGATGGGCGAGACGCCTGACAAGGGCATGCTCGCTAACCGCACCGATTTGACCGCAGATTATGTGAAGAGCGTGGTGCGCGTGGGCAAGGGCGCGATGCCGGCACAGACGCGCGTGGACGTGACCGACGCCGAACTGCAGGCGGTCTCGAAGTACCTCGGGAAGGCGGGCTGATGCGGACGACGCGACGAGGGCTTCTCAGAGGATCGGTACTGGCAGGCGCGGCGGTAGCTATTCCGGTAGCGGCCGGAGCGGCGGCGGTTCCGGCGCTGCTGGTGTTCGACAGCCGTCTGGCCGAATCGGCAGACTATGCGCGCGGCGCTGCCGCTGTGCAGCGGATCGATCTTGCGACCACGCCGCTGCGCGCCGTGCATCAGGCCGTTGCGGGCGCGGGGTTGATCGAGGGTCTGACGCGCTGGAGCGACTGGACCGTGCTGCGCGGCCTGCTCGAAGCCGATGGTCTGCGCCGTGCTAGCGAGGCACGGCTGGCCGCGCCGCTTTCAGGGCATGACGGCCTGTGGCGCTGGAGCATGGCCGCGCGCTGACCCCCTGCGCGCGCGAAGGCGTGTCACCACGTGAAATTCGGGCGCTCCGCAGCACTTAGCGTGCGGGGTCGCCAGGGCGTAAGCGCTCGTCGCACGTGCCTATCAGGGCAGAAGCGCTTGAACCTTGTCTTGCGCTGATTTAGTATGCCTTACTAACAAAACTGCATGGCGCGCAGCTACGGGAGAGAGCAGCAGGCATGGCTCAGGTTACGCTCTATCACTGGGAGCCCAACGCCAATTCGGGCAAGCCGATGCTGGCGCTGATGGAGAAGGGCGTGCCCTTTACCAGCCACTACATCGACATGCTGCAGTTCGATCAGCACAAGAGCGAATACCTCGCGATCAACCCGCAGGGCACGATTCCTGCGATGACGCATTCCGGACCTTGGGGGGACCGCGTTCTGACCGAGAGCACCGCGATCATGGAATATGTCGACTCGGCGTTTCCTGGGCCGCAATTGATGCCTGCGGATGCCAGAGGCCGCTGGCGGGTGCGCTGGTGGATGAAATTCATGGACCAGTGGCTTGGCCCCAGCTTTTCGATGATCGGTTGGAGCGTGTTCGTCGGCCCGCGCGTGCGCGAGCGCGACCCTGGGGAGCTGGCTGCCGCGATCGAACGCATTCCGTTGCCCGAACGCCGGATTGCGTGGCGCAAGGCGATCAGCGGGGACTTTTCCGAGAGCGAGATGGCCGAAAGCCGGCGCCGCGTGGCGCTGGGCATTGCCAAGCTGGAGGAAGAGCTGGGCAAGCGCAACTATGTCGGCTCGGACGCGTATAGCCTTGCCGATATCAACGTCTTCAACTCGACCTATTCGCTGCCGCTCTCGCAGCCTGATCTCGCCAGCAAGGAAAAGACCCCCAACATCATGCGCTGGCTCAAGCGGGTTTATGAGCGCGAAGCGGTGCGGCGAACATGGGCGATGGGCAAGACCGATATATCGGCACGCTATAACCTCGTCATGGAAGGGATCGTCTGATGGTGCAAGCAGTGCTCTATCACGGCGAGCCCAACGGCGCTTCGCTGACCGTGCTGGCGGCGCTTGCGGAATGCGGGCTCGCTATTCCCTGCAAGCCCATCGACCTGCTCACTGGTGCGCGGCACGTGCTGCCCGGGATTGCCGAACCCATCGCGCTGGACCTTGGCATCGAGGGCGAAGGTCCGGTGCTGGTGGTGGACGGCGAGGCGATGACCGAATCGGTGTTCCTTGCGCAGTATCTCGACGAGATGGCGGGTGGCTGCGGATTGCAGCCAAGCGATCCATATGCGCGTTGGGACATGCTGATGTGGTGCCGTCAGATCACCGAGCGGCTTTCTCCGGCGGCGGCGCTGCTGGGCAATCTGGCGCATTCCCAGGGGGTTATCGCCGCCATTCCGGCGGGCGCGTTTGCGGCGCTTATGGCCTCGATTGTTTCCGATGATCTGCGCACGCGCTGGCAGACGCTGCACGATGGCGCCATCGATGCAGGGCAGGTGGCCGATAGCCAGGCCAAGGTCGATCAGGCGGTGCAGCGCTGCGAGGACAAGCTGGCGGACGGGCGCGAATGGCTGATGGGCGGGTTCTCGATTGCCGATCTGGTCACATGCAGCTGGCTTGGGGGCATGGAACAGGTCCGGCCCGAAGCCTTTGCCAGCGCGCCGCTGACCCGCGCATGGCTGGCGCGCGTGGCGGCTCGGCCCTGTTTTCTGGCAGCCCGGGCCATGGCCAGCACATCGGAACCTTCTAGAACATGGGCGCCTGGCCCTGAAATCAACCGTTGGGGATAACAGCGTAATGCGTGCCATTGATTACTTTGACCGCGGCCATGACCGTGATCCTGCGCGCCTTGCGATCGTGGATACCGAAAGCGGCCTCAAGCTCACGTTCGCCGAAACCAAGGCGCTGACCGAGCGCATGGCCGCCGCGCTCCAGAAGCACGGGTTCGAGAACCAGGACCTGCTTGGCATGTATGGGCCGAACGACGGCATGCTGCTTGTGATGGTGCTGGCGATGTGGCGCGCCAATGGCAAGTGGATCCCGGTCAACACCCGCAACGCGATCGACGCCAATGCCGCCTATATCAACTACGTGCGGCTGAAATGGATGGTCTATCACTCCTCGAAGGCGGACGAGGTCCAGCAAATCAAGGATCTGTGCCCCACGCTGCATCACTTTGTGTGCCTCGATCAGCGGCTGGGTGATGATCCCAGCCTTGAAGAGTTCATGGCTGGGGTGAGCGCAGCGGACTTTGTCGAGCCCGAGATCGATGCGTTCGGCAATCTTATGGACATGGTCGGCATCTTCCCCACCGGCGGCACGACTGGTCCCTCGAAGGGCGCGAACGTGACCAACCTTGGCTGGGGCACAATGATCGAGACCGCGGCGGATGGCATGGGCGGGCGCACCGACAATCCGGTCGCGCTGGTCTCTGCGCCGATTACCCATGCGGCAGGGCCGATTGCGCTCTCCACTCTGAGCCTTGGCGCGACGCAGGTGATCCTGCCCGGCTTCGATGCCGAGCGGGTGCTGCGCACGATCGCGGAATACAAGGTCACGCACATGTACCTGCCGCCGACGGCGCTGTACCAACTCCTCGCCAGCCCCGAGATTGGGATTCACGACTACTCGTCCCTGCGCATCTTCATCCTCGTTGGATCGCCCTGCAGCCCGGAAAAGCTGCGGCAGGCCGTGGAGATCTTCGGGCCGTGCATGTGCCAAGCTTATGGCCAGGTCGAATGCCCGATGATCGTCGCGTGGTTCCCGCCCGAGGACGTTGCCCGCTTCGCCGTGGAAGCGCCCGAAAAGCTCGCCGCCTGCGGCAAACCGACTCGCTCGATCAAGGTAGCGCTGCTCGATGATGACGGGAACCAAGTGCCACTGGGCGAGGCGGGCGAGATCTGCGCGCGCGGTGCGCTGGTGACACATTCCTACTTCGAGAAGCCCGAAGAGACCGCCGAGATCCGCAAGTTCGGCTGGCACCACACCGGCGATGTCGGCAAGTTCGATAAGGACGGCTACCTCTATATCGTCGACCGCAAGAAGGACATGGTTGTCTCCGGCGGGTTCAACGTGTTCACCGCCGAAGTCGAGGCCGCGATCACCGAACTGACCCAGGTACGCGAGGCGGTGGTGTTCGGCATTCCGCACGAGAAATGGGGCGAAATGGTCCATGCCTCGGTGGTGGCCGATGGGATCACGGCAGAGGAGATCATCGCCTATGCCAAGCAGCGACTCGGCGGGGTCAAGGCCCCGAAATCCATCGAATTTGTGGACTCGATTCCGCGCACGGCTGCAGGCAAGATGGACAAGAAGGAACTGCGCAAAAAATACTGGGGCGATGCGCAGCGTATGGTGAATTGACGCCCATTGGTTTAGAACGAAGTTTAAGCAGGCGATTAAGGCAAGCCGGGAGCACACCGGCCGCAAGAGAGGACTGAAGAGTATGCGCATGTCATTTGTGTCGAGGATGGTTGCAGCGTCGGCTCTGGCGCTTGCCGCAGGGGCTGTGGCGCAGTCCGGTGCTATCGCCGGGGTGACTGAGGCGATGCTCCGCAACGTGCCCGCTGGTGAGTGGCTGAGCTATGGGCGCGACTACGCCGAGCAGCGCTTCTCGCCGCTAAAGCAGGTCAACGAATACAACGTCGACCAATTGGGCCTCGCCTGGTTTGCCGAGATGGACACTGCGCGTGGGCAGGAAGCCACGCCGCTGGTGCACGACGGCGTGCTCTATGTCACCACCGCGTGGTCGATGGTGAAAGCCTATGACGCGAAGACCGGCAAGCCGCTTTGGGCGTTCGATCCCAAGGTGCCGCGCAGCACGCTGTACCGCGCCTGCTGCGATGCCGTGAACCGCGGTGTCGCACTCTACGGTGACAAGGTGTTCGTGGCTGCGCTCGATGGCCGTCTGATTGCGCTCGACCAGAAGACCGGCTCGGTGATCTGGTCGAAGACCGTGGTGGCCAACCAGACCGATTATACCATCACTGGCGCGCCGCGTGTCGTTAAGGGCCGCGTGCTGATCGGTTCAGCCGGTTCGGAATACAAGGCGCGCGGTTCGATCTCGGCCTACGACCCTGAGACAGGCAAAGAAGTGTGGCGTTTCAATACCGTGCCCGGCAATCCGGCGCAGGGCTTCGGCAAGGAAGGCGTCAATAAGGCGGCGCATGAGGCGGCGGCCAAGACCTGGGGCAACAAGTGGTGGGAGCTTGGCGGTGGCGGCACCGTCTGGGATTCGATCACTTATGATCCCGAAACCAACCTTGTGCTCTTTGGCACCGGCAATGCCGAGCCGTGGAACCCTGCAGCCAACGGCCGCGAGGGTGACAGCCTCTACACGTCCTCGATCGTGGCAGTGAATGCCGATACCGGCCAGTATGTCTGGCACTTCCAGGAAACCCCGGAAGACCGCTGGGACTTCGATTCGGATCAGCAGATCACGGTGGCCGATGTGATGATCGGCGGCCAAAAGCGCCATGTCGCGATGCATGCGCCCAAGAACGGCCACGTCTATGTACTCGATGTGAAGACGGGCAAGTTCATTTCGGGAACACCTTGGGTGCCGGTGAACTGGGCGACTGGTCTGGATCCTGAAACCGGCCGTCCCAGTATCAACCCCGAGGCCCGCTACGAAAAGACCGGCAAGGCGTTCATCAGCCTGCCGGGCGCGGTTGGCGCACACAGCTGGCAGCCGCAGAGCTACAGCCCCAAGACCGGCTATCTCTATATTCCGACCAACCTTGCAGCCTACCCATATATGGCTGCGAAGGACTGGAAGGCGGGTAGTTTCGGTTGGTCGATCGGGCTCGATGGTTACGCCGTAGCGATGCCGGCCGACCTCAAGGCTCAGGACGATGCAAAGGTCGCAACGACTGGCCAGCTCGTGGCCTGGGACGTGGTGAACAAGAAACCGGCTTGGAAAGTCGATCTGCTCGGCCCCTCCAACGGCGGCGTGCTCTCCACAGCGGGCAATCTGGTGTTCCAGGGCACTGCGGGCGGCGAGTTCGTGGCCTACACCGCGGACAAGGGCGAGAAGCTGTGGTCGTTCCCGGCGCAGAGCGGGATCATCGCCGCGCCGATGACCTATGCGATCGATGGCGAGCAGTATGTCGCTATTCTCGTGGGCTGGGGCGGCGTGTGGGATGTGGCTACCGGCGTGCTAGCGAACAAGGGCGGCGCGGGTCGCAATATCAGCCGTTTGATGGTGTTCAAGCTTGGCGCATCGGGCCAGCTGCCCGCACCGCCGCCGATGAACCAGATGGTGCTCGATCCGCCGCCGTTCAACGGCACACTGGCACAGGCGACCAAGGGCGGGCAGCTCTATGGCCGCTACTGCGCGATGTGCCACGGCGACGCCGCGATTTCTGGTAGCCTTAACCCCGACCTGCGCCATTCGGGGACGATCGGTTCGGCCGAAGCGCTCAAGGCCATCGTTATTGGCGGCCAGCTCCACGAAATGGGCATGGTCTCGTTCAAGGCGGCGCTAAAGGCCCCTGACGCCGAGGCCATTCGCATGTATCTTATCAAGCGCGCCAACGAGGACAAAGCGTTGGCATCGCGCTAGGAAATTGCTATAGGGTAGAACAGTTGCAATAACATTCACACCCAGAACACTTACACGAGGACGGAGAGAACCATGGCTCAAGTGTATCCCAATCTGATCAACGGTGAACTGGTCACCACTGCAGCCACGCTCGATGTGGTAAACCCGGCCAACGAGCAGGTCATCGGCTCGGTGCCGTCCTGCGGCGCTGCCGAGCTGGACAAGGCCGTCGCCGCTGCCCGCGCCGCGTTCAAGACCTGGTCGAAGACACCGGTCGATGATCGCCGCGCTGTCATTCAGAAGATGGCCGCCGCCATCGACGCCAACTTCGACGAGTTGTTCCGCCTGCTCACCGCCGAACAGGGCAAGCCGCACCAGCAGGCCCAGTTCGAAATCGGCGGCTGCTCGGCGATGATGAACGCGCAGTCGACGCTGACCCTTGAAGAGACGATCAACGAGGACAGCGACCAGCGCTTCAGCCGCACGCGCCGCGTACCGGTCGGTGTTGTCGGCGGCATCGTGCCGTGGAACTTCCCGGTGCTGATGGCGGTGCAGAAGATTGCCCCCGCGATTCTTGCGGGCTGCACCATCGTGCTCAAGCCCTCGCCGTTCACGCCGCTGACCACGCTCAAGTTTGCCGAGCTGATCAAGGACATCGTGCCTGCTGGCGTCGTCAATATCATCACTGGCGAAGATGCGCTCGGCCCTATGATCACCGCGCACCCGGATATCGACAAGATCACCTTCACCGGCTCGACCGCGACCGGCAAGAAGATCATGGAAGGCGCCTCGAAGGACCTCAAGCGCATCACGCTCGAACTCGGCGGCAACGACGCCTCGATCGTGCTGCCCGATGCCGACGTGGCTAAGGTGGCCGAGCAGCTGTTCTGGTCGAGCTTCACCAACGCAGGCCAGATCTGCGTCGCTGCCAAGCGCATCTATATCCACGAGGATATCTACGACGAGATGAGCGCTGCGATTGCCGCTTATGCCAAGACCGTCACGGTCGGCGATGGCGCCAACCAAGGCACTGGCGTGGGCCCGATCCAGAACAAGAAGCAGTTCGACCGCGTTTGCGAGCTGATCGAGGACGCGAAGTCGAACGGCTACAAGTTCCTCGTCGGCGGCGAAGTCGATCCTTCGGGTTCCGGCTACTATGTGCCGATCACCATCCTCGACAACCCGCCCGAAGACGCGCGGATTGTTGCCGAGGAGCAGTTCGGCCCGGTCATGCCGCTGATGAAGTTCTCGTCGGACGACGAAGTCATCGCGCGCGCCAACAACTCGGAATATGGCCTCGCCGGCGCGGTGTGGACCAAGGATACCGATCGCGGCGTGAAGATTGCCGAGCAGCTGGAAACCGGCACGGTGTGGATCAACGAGTTCCTCCACCTCTCGCCTTTTGCGCCTTTCGGCGGCCACAAGCAGTCCGGCTTTGGCGCCGAATATGGCATCGAGGGCCTGAAGGAGTTCACCTACAGCCAGGTGATCACCGTCAAGAAGGATGCGCTGGTCTAAGCCTAGCCTTCTGATACCTGATGTTGTGAAATAAGTGGCCCCGGCGACCCATGGTTGTCGGGGCTGCGTTTAAGGACCAAGCTCGTGCCCATCGACATTGCGAAGATCAAGGCCATCGACGTTCACGTTCACGCCGAAGTTTCGTGCCACGATCCCGAAGACGCGGTAATGGGCAAGTTTTTCGATGCGGCTTCGGCTTATTTCAAGGCCCCGCGCGAACGGCCCAAGATGCCTGAGATCGTCGAGATCTACCGCGAGCAGCACATTGCGTTCTGCATGTTCACCGTGGATGCCGAAAGCGGCATGGGTGCGAAGCGGGTGTCAAACTACGAAGTCGCCGAGATCGCGCTCAAGAACGATGATATTTGTATCGCCTTCGCTTCGATCGATCCGCACAAGGGCAAGTTCGGTGCGCGCGAGGCGCGCGATCTGATCGAGAACTACGGGGTCAAGGGCTTCAAGTTCCACGGCATCGTGCAGGATTGCCACCCGGCAGACCGCGTTGCGTATCCGATCTACGAAGTCATTGCCGAATACGGCCTGCCCGCGATATTCCACACCGGCCATTCGGGCATGGGCACCGGTATGCGCGGCGGCGGCGGCATGCGGCTGAAATATGGCCAGCCCATCCTGATCGATGATGTCGCGGTCGATTTTCCCGACATGAAAATCATCCTCGCGCACCCCTCGTGGCCGTGGGTGGACGAAAGCCTCTCGATGGCCCTGCACAAGGACAACGTGTTTATCGACCTTTCGGGCTGGAGCCCCAAGTACTTCGCGCCGCAGATCATCCAGTATGCCAACACGCAGCTCAAGCATAAGATGCTGTTCGGATCGGACTTTCCGCTGATCCATCCGCAGAAGTGGATCGATGCCGCGCTGAAGGTGGGTTTCAAGGATGAGGTTCTGCCCGTCATCATGAAGGACAACGCCGTGCGCCTGCTCGGGCTGAGCTGAGGGCGCGGCTATGGCAAGCGATCCTGCCGATATACGGGGCTGGCAACGGCTGAACGGTGAGATCACCACTTCGGGCCGGATCGAAGAGCAGGATGTGGCGCGGCTTGCAGCGATCGGCGTGCGGCAGGTCATCAACGTGTCGTTGCTCAGCCATCCCGAGGCGTTGGCCGATGCTGCCGGAAAATTTGCCGCGCAGGGCATTGTCTATAGCCATATCCCTGTCCCGTTCGATGCACCCAAGGAAGCGCATTTTGCTGCGTTTCGTGCTGCGGTCGAGCAAGGACCGAAGCCTGTCCATGTCCATTGCATCATGAACTGGCGGGTCAGCGCGTTCTTCTATCGGCTGCACCGCGATCATCAGGGCATGGCGGAACCAGCGGCGCGGGCCTTGATGGCGCAGCAATGGGTTCCCGATGCGGATGACAAGCCAGAGTGGCAGGTCTGGGCGGATTTCATCGCACCGAAAGCTGGCTGATGGATTTTGCGGGCCGGCATGTGGTGATCACTGGCGCCTCGACCGGCATCGGTCGGGCGACGGCCGAGCGCGTGATCAAGGCGGGCGCGCGGGTCACACTGATCGCGCGGCGCAGCGAAATGCTGGCCGATCTTTGCGCGCAACTGGGCGCAGGCGCGGGCTGGGCGGCGGCAGATGTCGGCCAGCAAGACCAGTTGATTGCAGCGCTGGAAAGCGCGGTGGCCGAGCATGGGGCGATCGACGCTTTGTTCCTTAATGCAGGAACGGGGGGTACGTTTGCACCGCTCGAAAGTTATACCGACGATGCGTTCGCTTCGCTGATGGCCGTGAACATGCAGGCCCCGTTCTGGGCAATGCGCCATGTGCTGCCGGCGATGAAGGCGCGAGGGTCGGGTTCAATCCTGATCACCGGTAGCCTGGCTTCCGAGCGCGGCATGGCGATGAACGTCGGCTATGTGATGAGCAAGCACGCAGTGCTCGGCCTTGCCCGCGCGGCGGCGCTGGAAGCTGCGCCGCATGGCGTGCGCGTTAATTGTCTCGTTCCCGGCTTCATCGATACGCCTCTGCTCGACGGCGTCCCGCCTGAACAGCTGACCTCGCTTGCCGCCAATGTGCCGCAGCAGCGGCTGGGTAGCGCGGCCGATGTGGCGGAGGTCGCCGTCTTCCTTCTCTCGGGCACGGCTGCGCATGTCACTGGCCAGAGCTGGGCGGTGGATGGCGGCGTGCTCGGCACTCTTGCAATCAGGTAACACTCCCATGACGCTCAAATACTACCACGCCGAACCGCTGGCAAATTCCTTGAAATCGATGGCCCCGCTCAAGGAGAAGGGGCTCGATTACGAGAGCATCTACGTCGATCTGCACAAGTTCGAGCAGCACCAGCCGTGGTTCACCGCGATCAATCCGGAAGGCCAGGTGCCCGTGCTCGATCACGACGGCACGAT
>CANEVG010000099.1 GCA_947442095.1 Sphingomonadaceae bacterium | reverse complement strand
GTTGGCACGGAGGGAATCCCTTCCAAACCATACTCGGTGCCATCTCCGCCTGATCGCCCGATGCAGGGGGTGGGTAATTACGGCGAACGTGAATGATTTCGTTTGCACACGTTCTGACACTTTGCGGCGAACTACGGTGGACCGTCCATCCCTCAACGCTCTTTCACATGACTTTCAGGATGTAGCTTCGCCTGCCCGACTGCGGGGTGTAGTTTCCCAAGAGCAAATCCGCATTCAGGTTAGACTGGTGCTCTACTGACCCAGCCTGCATCCGTTGCTTGTCTATTACATCAATGCCCAGCGCATAGGCGCCCTTGACACCAATAAAATCCGCGCCGCCTCGGTGAATAATCCAGTTTTCAGGAGGCAGATCAGAGCGGAAATTTACTGGTAGTTGACCGAAACCGAATACTGGCCCTTGTAGCTACCAATTGCCTGATTGGCGGAAATATCGAGCGATGCCACGATCTTCAAGTTGGCCGAACCAGCATCAAGTGTGAGCCTCTTGGCGTTTGTACTGATCTTGCCTGAAATACTGGCCGAAGCACCATTGGTAAGGGTAATTGTGTCGCTATCGAGCGCGACGGACACAGTCTCACCGGATCGCCCCAAGATCGAGAATGCGCCTGCAGTGGTTGTGCCAAAGCATGTAAGGCTAGCATCGCAGGTGTGGGTGCCATCTTCGGCAATTCGGATCGAACCCGCGCGCGCCGAAGGAATTATACTACCGAAGCTGAGGTCGGATGTTTTAGTAAGTGAATGTGCCTCAAGAACCTCAACCGTTGCATCACCGCTGCCTGAGGCTGCGAAAGCCGGTTCGCTTGCGATGGGACCCATCGCAGCAGCAAAAACTAGAACGGCTTTCACAGAAAGGCTTTCCATATGAGGCTTTTTACCGTTCAGCTTCCTATCGCACAAGAATAATCGTTTTGCGCCAGGGGTTCTACGTGTTTGATCCCAGTCTGTGATGGTCTAGATTTGTAACCATCACAGCGGAGGGATCTATGGGACAGATATTGTACGGACACCAAGACCACCCACGCCATTCGAGGCGAGTTGCTGCGATCGTAAGCTTCGATCGCGAGCCTCGCGAAGCGATACGGGATCAACACTAAGACCGTCCTGACGTGGCGCCACCGGCAATCAGTTGAGGACATGCCGATGGGGCCGAAGGAACGCCGCAGCGCCGTGCTCTCACCGATGGAAGAGGCCGCTATCGTGGCGCTTATCTTCCTGGCGATGTCAGTAGACATGGGCTCCTCCCGTCTCTGCTGACAACACCATATTGGCGAAGATGCGCACGAGTTGGCGGTCGTGCGCAAAAATCGAAGTCATTTTCGGTCGAGGCACCGACTGCTCTCCTGTCGGCGAGGGCTGAGTGGCAGCGATCAGCACGCCAAAGCCCTTGGCACGCAGGCGATCTGGTGGTGACGGGCAAATCCAAACCCCGCGTATCGCGCTGGCAAAAGCGCTTCATGGCCGAAGGTGCAGATGGCCTGCTGCGAGGCAAGATCCGGCCCGCGGGGATCGAGTCGCTCGATCAGTCTGTGGTCGATCAGATCGCAAAGCTGACACTGGAACCGCAGGAGCAGGAGGTCACGCATTGGACAGTTCGCAAAATGGCCAAGGCTGTTGGGGTCGCCGCATCATCAATCGTGAAGATCTGGCACACTCAAGTTAACACGGCGAAGGCTGAAAAACGGCGACTTACCTCAGTCGCCGACCTGCAAACCGCCATCAATAGCTTCATCAAGAAACACAACAAAGTATCCGCGCCCCTTCGTGTGGAAAGCGGATCGCGACGAAGTCATCGCCGCTGACCGTCGAGTGCTCCAAAATTTGGAAGAAACCCAACAGCACCATTGCAAACATGAATGCTTGCAATGGTGCTTGGTTCGATGCGCATCGGCGCCAAATTATTGATAGTTTACTGAAACTGAATACTGGCCTGTGTAAGTGCCGCCGGCCTGATTTGCGCCCACAGAGAGCAAACCTGCGATCTTGAAGCTGGCCTGGCCAGCTTCAAGTGTGAGCGCCTTGCTGCTGGTGCTAATCTTGCCCGAAATAGTGGCCGAAGCACCATTGGTAAGGGTAATTGTGTCGCTGTCGAGCCCGACCGACACAGTCTCACCGGATGAGCCCGCGATCGAAAATCCACCGGCAGAGGTGGTGCCGAAGCATGTAAGGCTGGCCGCGCACGTGCGGGTACCATCCTCCGCAATATTGATTGTGCCGGCGGCTGCCGAAGGAATGAGCTTGCCGAATCCAAGATCGGAAGTCTTAGTAAGAGTGAACGCTTGGAGAACTTGGACCGTGGCATCACCGTTGCCCGAAGCGGCCTGAGCCGGTGCGATTGTGATCGCGCTAAGCGCCGTCGCGGCAGTCAGAAGTACTTTGAGAGAAAATTTTTGCATGAGGAGCATCCTTAAGAATCTGCGACGAGATTTTTTTCCTCGACAAATATTGATTATACTAAGAAGGTTAAAGCGCAGATATGAGGTTTGGTTAACTCGATTTTTAGAGTACGCTTGATTGTCAAGCGGGAATTTTTTGCCAACAGCACTCGGCTTTGAGCAAGGCGCTTGCGGGGACGACAAGGTTTAGCACGACCCGACGAGGACAGCGCCGGCGGACCGAATGTCGAACGGTGGTTACCAATCTACTCAAATACCGCGATCGTGATTTGGCGCGCAAAAATACGTGGTGTTAGATGATACGGCCTGAACATTCATATGGCTTGCCTCATTACCAAAGTTTGAGGTGACACCTCGGGCATGTTCGTGCGCCAAAAGACCGTCAACGGCTACACCTGCCTCTTTCTGGTAGAGAACGTCCGGGAAAGTGGGCGCAGCAAGCAGCACATCATTCGTAACCTTGGCCCCAAAGAGGCCGTGCTTGCTGCGGGTGACCTTGATCGCCTGCTCGGCTCCATTGGCCGCTTCAGCGAGCGGGCGATGGTCCACAATGTTATCCTCCCAGCGCCTTGAGCACCGCGTCGCTTCGCTGGACTGGCGTCGTCAGACTTTGCCCAACAGATCCTTGAGGATGACGTTGTCGAGCATGCTGCCGGCCAGCAGGCGCTTGAGCTTGCCATTCTCATCCTCAAGCTGACGGAGCCGCCGGGCATCGAAAAGCTCCAAACCGCCGTATCTCGACTTCAGCTTGTAAAAGGTCGCAGTGCTCAGCCCGTAGTTCCGGCAAATCTCAACCATTGGCAGCCCGGCCTACCACTCCGTGATCATCCCGATAATCTGCACCTCGGTGAAACGGCTCTTCCTCATGCGTCTGCTCCATCCTTTGGGCACCCTCTACATCAGATCGAGGGATCTTTCGGGGGGCAGGTCAAACGCGCCGATCGTGCATCGCTCCATGCGAAGAAAGAGGACTGCAACCGGATCAGCACTTATGTCTTGCCGCCACTTCAAGCCGGAGAGCTGCCTGAATTGATCCGGAATTGGCGCAATGGCGTTCACCGCCCGCGGTGCAGCACCTTCCACAAAGTCCCGCGGTCGCGGATGATTTCCGCAGCCGCATTATGCCCCGGCGCGCCGGTCACGCCGCCGCCGGGGTGGGTGCCGCTGCCGCACATGTAGAGCCCCTTGATCGGCGAGCGATAATCGCCGTGGCCAAGCACGGGCCGCGCGGCCCAGAGCTGGTCGAGGCCCATCTGCCCGTGGAAGATATCGCCGCCGATCAGTCCGAACTTGCGCTCCAGATCGAGCGGCGAGTGGATCTGGCGGCCAAGGACCGCGCCCTTGAAGTTGGGTGCGTGATCGTTAACCGTTTCAATGATGAGGTCTGCCACCTTCTCGCGCACGTCGTCCCAGCTCTGGCCATCTTTCATCTGCGGCGAAAACTGCTGGCAGAACAGGCTGGCGATGTGCCCGCCCGGGGGGGCGAGGCTGTCGTCGATGGTGGTGGGCAACTTGATTTCGATGATCGGCTTCTTCGACCAGCCGAACTGCTGCGCATCGATGAAGGCCTGGTCCATATAGTCCATGCCCGGCGCGATGATGATGCCGGCGGTGTGATGCTCGGCCTTTTCCTTGCCCGGCAGCACGGTGAAATCAGGCAGTTCCGAGAGCGCGACGTTCATGCGGAACGTGCCCGAGCCGGTCTTGTAGTTCTTGATGCGGCGGTTGAAATCCGCGTCCAGATCGCTGCTGTCGACTAGCTGGCGATAGAGCAGCGCGGGGCCGACATTGGCCGCGATGGTCGGCGCATAAAGCTCCTCGCCGCCTTCCAGCTTCACGCCGACGGCCTTGCCGTTGTTGACCAGCACCTTGGCAACAGGCGCCTCAAGACTGATCTCCACGCCCTCCTCGGCGCAGGCGCGGGCCATTGCCTGGGTGATCGCGCCCATGCCGCCGACCGAGTGGCCCCACGCGCCGAACTTGCCGTTCACTTCGCCGAACACGTGGTGCAGCAGCACATAGGCCGAGCCAGGGGTGGAGACGCCGGCATAGTTGCCGACCACGGCGTCGAAGCCGAACGCGGTCTTCACATAGTCATGCTCGAACCAGCCATCGAGGAACTCGCGCGCCGACTTGGTAAAGATATCGAGCAAATCGCGTTGCACATCGAGGCCGAGGCCCGCGATGGGCCAGCCCTGCTGGGCGGCGGACAGCAGCGAGCGCACGCCGCCGCCGACGTTGGGCGGGGTCTTGAGCGCAATATCGCGCAGCACTTGCGCGACCTTTTCGAGCGCCGCGTCATAATGCTGATAGACCTCAGCGTCCTTCTTCGAGAAGCGCGCGAACTCCGCCTCGGTGCGTCCTGGCCCGCCGCCGAGCTTTAGGTAGTCGTTCTCGAACGGGAAGAAGTTGCTGATCGTGCGCTCGATGATACGGAAGCCGCGCTCGTGCAGCTTCATGTCGGCGATTACTTTGGGACGCAGCAGGCTGACGGTGTAGCTTGCGGTCGAATTGCGGAAACCGGGGTGGAATTCCTCGGTCACACAGGCACCGCCGACGATATCACGGCGTTCGAGCACGCGCACCTTCATGCCCGCACGGGCGAGATAGAACGCGCAGGTTAGGCCATTGTGGCCACCGCCAATAATGATGGCGTCGTAGCGGTTGTTCATGTGATATCTTCCCTTGTCTGTCAGAGGTGGTGAGGCCCAACTCAAACCCTCCCGCGGGTGGAAGGGGTTGGGATGGGCCCCTCTAGGCCTTCGACCACCCCGGCGATGGGGCTTTGTGCAGCCTTGCCTCCGGCGTCAGCGCTCGGATCTTGCGGGCGAAGCTGCGCAGGCAAACCTCGCTTTTGCCAATGGGACCAGCGCCGTAGGTCTGGGAGTTCATGCCCTGCTGCACGCGCTCGATCAGCCAGGTGTCTTCCTTGTTGACCACGCGGTTGATGCGCCAGTTGGCATAGCGCACAAGCTTCATCGTTCGGCTTTCATCCGGGAGCGCATAGGCCATTTCGCGCAGCAGACAGGTGGTGGGGCTGATCGGCAGCCACTGCATGAAATCGATCTGATCTGCGTAGATATCGAACGCGATGTTGGGCCAGAGCTTGAAATAGAGCCAGCGACGGCGGTTTTCTTGCGGAAGTTCTTCCACATGGGGCAAATGCGCCTGGTAGAACCGCTCCCAGAAATTGGCCGACGGCTTGTCGATTAGATCGCCCTTGAGCCGGTCGACCCAGTCGTCCGCGCCGATCTGGTAGGACTTGCCGAAGATGCGCACGAGGCCGTCATGCGCGACCGGGATATGCAGGTTGTCCGAATAGTTGTCGCCGACGTTCTTCCAGTTCACATCACGCGGGCGCAAGCGCATCGCGCCCATCGGCTGCATGTCCTCGAACCGGTAGGGGGCGATTTCGGCCTCGTGCGGGGCCATCATTTCGCTAGGCGTCGGGAACAGGTCGGGCTTCAGGCAGACCCACACGAAGCCGCGCCAGACTTCGAGAGCCACGGGCGCAAGGCCGTTTTCTTCCAGCCTCAGCGCGGGATAGTCGGACTTCATGGGAACGCCTGTCAGCCGGCCGTCGGTCTCGTAGACCCAGGCGTGATAAGGGCAGACGAGCTTCTTGGCGCAGCCGCCGGTGCCTTCGACCAGCCGCATCGCACGGTGGCGGCAAACGTTGGCGAAAGCGCGCACCGCGCCATCATCGCCGCGCACCACGATTACGCTCTCGCCGATGTAGTCGATGGTGCGCCAGTCGCCCGCGTTGGGGATCTCGTTCAAATGGCACACGATCTGCCAAGAGGGGCGGATCACCCGCTCCATCTCGAGCGCATGGTATTCGGGCTCGGTATAGAGCCAGCCGGGCAGACTCCAGTCCGCGTCGGGATCATGTTCGCTGGCTGTTAGCGCCGCAAAGGCTGACTGATCGCCCACGTTTCGAATCTCCACCCTGAAAAAGCTTGTTGGACGATCGTACAACAACAGCTAGAAAGCGCAAGATGAAAGCGCCCTCTCCGCACCAGCCTGCTTTCCGCAGGATAGAGCCCGATGCGCGCCGCCTCGGCCTCATCGAGGCTTGCGCGCGAGTTCTGGCGCGTGCGGGGGCGGCTGGCTCGAGCGTGCGGGCCATTGCCTTGGAGGCGGGCGTTTCGCCGGGGCTTGTCAGCCACTATTTCAGCGGAATCGAAGCGCTTGTCGGCGCGACTTACGAGCATATTGAGGCCGCGGTGGCCGAGACGCTGGACCGCGCGGTGGCAGACGCCGGGCCTGAGCCGCGCGCGCGGCTCGATGCGTTCGTGACCGCCAGCTTCGCGCCCGCGATTGCAGATCCGCAGCTCCTTGCGACATGGATCGCGTTCTGGAGCCTCGTGACAGCGCGGCCTGCCATAGCTGCGCAGCACGATGAGCAATACTCAGGCTCGCGCGCGCGGCTGGAGGCGCTGCTGGGGGATTGCGGCGTCCCGAAAAACGAACAACGCCGCGCCGCCATCGCGGTTACGGCGCTGGTAGACGGGCTGTGGCTGGAACTGTGCCTCTCGCCCGGCTGTTTCAGCGCCGAGGAAGCGGGCGACATCGCGCGCCGCTTCCTCGATACGCTTATTTCGTGAGGTCAGTCAGAAGGCTGAGGTAATACGTCACCCCCGGCCGGATGTTCTCCAGCCGCACCCGCTCGTTGAGGCCGTGAGAGAACTCCTCGCTGTCCTTGGTGAACAGCGGGCTCGCCCCATAGCTAGGGATGCCCAGACGGCGGAAATACATGCTGTCGGTCGCACCAGAACTTTGCGAGGGGACCACGGCAATGTCCTTGCCCCAGGCCTTGCGGATCGCCTTGGTCGAGGCAGCGACGAAATCGGGCCGCATGGGGGAGGCGTCAGTGGCGAACGAGCCTTCGGTCACGTCGATGATCTTGACCTCGGGCATATTGATCACGCGCGAAAGCTCATCCTGGATCTGCGCGAGCGTGTGACCCGGAAAAATGCGGCAATTGATGAACGCGGCGGCGCGCTGTGGCAGCGCGTTGAGCGCGTGCCCTGCCTCGGCCATCGTTGGCACGCAGGTGGTGCCGACCTTACCAACCGTGGCGGGATTGGCGCGCAACACGGAAATGGCGCTTTCATCGGCGATGTTGGCGACAAATGCGCGCATCGCGGCGGCGATCTTGGGGTCGGTCTCGAACGCGGCGGCCTGTGTGAAATAGGCCTTGGTCAGGGCGTTCTGTTCGGCTGGGAACTTGTAGGCCCCCAACTTCACCAGCGCGGCGGCGAGCTGCACAATGGCATTTTCGGGCCTCGGGGCAGAGCTGTGGCCGCCGGGGTTGGTGACTTCGAGCTTGAAATCACCGTAAGTCTTCTCCGCGCCGTCCCACACCCAGAAGAGCGGCTTGCCGGTCTCCTCATCCAGCTTGCCGCCGCCGGCATCGGCATTGATCACCATCTCCGCATTCTTGAGCTTGTCCGAGAGCAGACCCGTGGTCTTCATCACGGTCTCCTCATCGCCCGAGAATTCGATGGCGATCGAGCGGCGCGGCTTGAACCCGGTGCGGCGCAGTTCGATCAGCGAGGCGAGCGCGACCGCGCCATTAAACTTCATGTCGGTCGCGCCGCGGCCATAGAGCACGCCATCCTCGACCACAGGCGTGAAAGGATCGCGCTGCCAGTCAGACGGCTTGGCCTCGACCACGTCCATATGGCCCGAGATCACGAGCGGCTTGAGCGCGGCGTCGGAGCCTTGCCACGTGGCAATAATATAGGCGGTATCGTCAACCGGCGTGATCTCGATATCCGCTGCTGCCCAGCCGCCCGCGATCAGCGCCTGCTTGTAGAGGTTCGCGACGTCGATGGTGCGATTGTTCTCGCCGCGCACCGAACGCATGGCGATGGATTTCGTCGCCAGATCCAGCACTTGCGCTTCGGCGGCGGGGTACCCCGCAGGGGCGGCGGCATATGCTGCCAGCGGGGAGAACGCGAGAGCGGAAGCGAGAAGGAAACGAAACTTGGTCATGTGGTGGCGTGCTCCTGATGCCACGCCACGCTGGCCGCGTCTGATTGTTCGTGCAAGATTTTTATGGGCGGCAGATGGCAACCTGTGCCGCCTGCCGCCGAACAATCAGCCTTGGACCTTGGTGACGTCGAAAGTTTCCAGGCCCGGCTTGAAGCTCTTTTCATCGAGGAACTGGCGGGTGGCTTCCTTGCGCGCGGCAGCCCCGCCGAAGCTGTGCAGCGCTTCCTGCGCGCGAATCTGGTATTCGAGCCCGTTGTCGTAGGTCATGTCGACCATGCGGCGCATCGTCCACTTGGTGGCGCGCAGCGCGTGGCTGTCCTTCTTTTTCAGCACATTGGCGATTTCGAGGACGCGCGCCTTGAGCTGGTCGGCGGGCACGGCCTCGGTGATGAGCCCCTGCTCCTCGGCCTGCTTGCCAGTGAGGTTCTCGCCCATCATCGCGTGATACATGGCCTTGCGGAACGGCATCAATTCCTGCGCGACTTTCGAGGCGCCGCCGCCGGGGAGGATACCCCAGTTGATTTCGGAGAGGCCGAACTGCGCGTCCTCGCTGGCGATGGCGATGTCGCAGCCGAAAAGGGGGCCATAGCCGCCGCCGAAGCACCAGCCGTTGATCATCGCGATCGTCGGCTTCTCATACCAGCGCAGCCGCTCGAACCAGCCGTAGCTCTCGCGCTGCGACTTGCGGATCGCACCAAGCCCGAGCGCCTCGGTCTCGCGGAAGTATTCCTTGAGGTCCATGCCCGCCGTCCAGGCCTCGCCCTCACCGGTCAGCACGAGCACGCGCACGTCGTCGCGGAATTCGAGTTCCTCAAGCACCGCCTTCATGCGGCGGTTGAGCTTGGGGCTCATGCAATTGCGCTTCTCGGGGCGATTGAACGCGACCCAGGCAATGCCATCCTCGACGCAGAAGGCGACGGTGTCTTCCTCGGCGCGTTCGGGCTTGGGGCTGATCGGGGTCTGGTCGGTCACGGGTAGTCCTCTCAATTGGGAAGCTCGGGATGTTGGTTATGTCATATAACACTCTTCGAGTCGGTGCAACATCGCCGCCAAGGGCGTGTCAAGGCGTGAAAACCTGGCTGCAAAATCCTGGCAATGCGCGCCGAACCAAAAAACCTGCACCAAAGGACCGGGCGCGCGCGGCCCGCTGCGCTGCCACTCGCATACAAATGCAGCAACTGATAATAATGAAAAATTTACCTTCTGTAATCGGTTGCAATGAGGATTTTCGTCAGTGAATTGCAATTACTGCAATCGTAACGCCGTGTTTCGCACTTGCGAAAGAATCGGCTGAAGAACACAACGATCAGGCCTTTCAGGCATCCTCTCCCAAACTTTCAAGGGCCATCCGGCAACGGGTGGCCCCTTTTTTTGGCTTGGGGGGCGTGGAGGTTTCTCTCTTCGCAAGAAGGAAAGCAATTTGCTCACCCGTGCGGCAAGATCACCGTCCGCCCGATCACGCGCCGCTCGCGCATCGCCAGATAAGCCTCGCGCCAATCGGCCAATGGCACGGCAGAATGGACATGCGGGCGTACGCGCCCCTCGCCTGCTAGCCCCAGGATCGCGGCTACGTCCTCGGCCCCGCGCTCCGGAAAGCGTCGCCCATATTCGCCCGCGCGCACCCCGACGACGGAGAAGCCCTTGATAAGCGGGATATTGGTGCGCACTTCGGCAATACGCCCGCCTGCAAAGCCGATGACCAGCAGGCGGCCGCCGAACGCAGTG
>CANEVG010000098.1 GCA_947442095.1 Sphingomonadaceae bacterium | reverse complement strand
TGGCGGTCACCGCGCTCGGGGGCATCGTGGTGCCGCTCAATGCATGGTGGACGGGCGAGGAACTGGCCTTCGCGCTTGAGGACAGCGGCGCGCGGCTGCTGATCGCCGATGCCGAACGCTGGGCCCGGATCGCGCCCCATGCGACCGGACTGCCGCTGCAAGGCGCAGTCGTATCACGCGGAGCGGCAGACGGTGCCGAGCGGCTGGAGGACCTGATCGGCGTGCCCGCAAGTTGGCCGGCGCTGCCCGATGCAGGCCTGCCAGAAGCGGCCATCGCCAGCGATGATCCGGCCGGCATCTTTTATACCAGTGGCACCACCGGCAAGCCCAAGGGCGCGCTCGGGACCCACCGCAACCTGCTGACCAACATCATGACCAGCGCTTGGAGCGCCGCACAATCGGCGCGGCGGCGCGGCGAGGGTCTGCCCGAGCCACGCCCACGCGTCATCCTGCTCGCGGTGCCGTTCTTCCATGCCACTGCCTTTTCGGCGACCTTGATGGGCGCGCTCGCAGGCGGCAGCAAGCTTGTGCTCCTGCACAAGTGGGATACGGTGCAGGCCATGCGTCTCATTGAGCAGGAGCGCGTGAGCATGACCGGCGGCGTGCCGTTCATCGCGTGGCAGCTGATCGAGCATCCCGAGCGGGACCAGTTCGATCTCTCAAGCCTCGAAGCCATCGCCTATGGCGGCGCACCCTCCGCGCCCGAACTCGTCTCGGCGATCTGGCAGACCTTCGGCGCGCTACCCGGCAATGGCTGGGGCATGACCGAGACCACCGCGACCGTGACACACCACATGGCCGAGGACTATCTCAATCGCCCCTCCAGCTGCGGCCCGCCCGCACCGGTCGCCGCGCTTGAAATCCGCGCCGAGGACGGCGTAACCATATTCCCGCACGGCACGGTGGGCGAGCTCTGGGCCAGCGGGCCGATGATCGTGGCAGGCTACTGGAACCGGCCCGAAGCCACCGCGCAGACCTTCGTGAACGGCTGGGTACGCACCGGCGATCTGGCGAAACTGGATGAGGAAGGCTTCTGCACCATTGTCGACCGCGCGAAGGACGTGATTATTCGCGGCGGCGAGAACATCTATTCGATTGAGGTGGAGAACGCGCTCTACGAGCATCCCGCCGTCACTGATGCCGCGCTGGTCGGCGTGCCGCATCGCACGCTGGGCGAGGAGCCGGCCGCAGTGGTCTATCTCGCGCCGGGATCGCAAGCGAGCGAGGCGGAGCTCAAGGCGTTCGTCGCGGCGCGGCTAGCCGGATTCAAGGTGCCGGTGCGCATTGCCTTCAGCGCCGAAACGCTGCCGCGCAACGCCAATGGCAAGATCCTGAAAAACGAACTGCGCGCGATGCTGGCAAATTCGTGAGGGCAGTGCAGGCAGGCGCCTGTGCGATGAACAGTCGATAGGAACGGGGGAGACAGATATGACAACTGAAGCAACGACAGGCGCAACTTCAGCCGGGCGGCGCACGGGCGGGTGCCTGTGCGAGGCCGTGCGCTATGAAACTCCTTGGCCCCCGCTGCTAACGGGCGTGTGCCACTGCCGCCATTGCCAGAAGCAGGCGGGCACGGCCTTCTCGGTGCTGGTCGCGGTGCCCTTTGCCTCGCTGGAGCGCACGGGCGAGCTCACGACCTATGAGGATGGCAGCGATTCAGGCAATCCGGTCCTGCGCAAGTTCTGCGGCAAGTGCGGTTCGCCCGTGTTCAGCGAAACGCCGGACGGGATGGCGCAGGGCATGATCTTCATCAAGGCCGGCACGCTGGACGAGGTGAATGACCTAGCTCCTACCCTCCACTTCTGGACATCGAGCGCGCAGCCCTGGGTGCCGATTCCCGAAGGCGCGCACAAGCTGGCGGCGCAGTAACGGACGCAATAGGACGACTTGTCTTGGTCACCCCGGGCTTGATCCGGGGTGACGTGGAAACGTGATGCATGAAGCGCTCTAACCCAGCTTGCGCAGCGGATCCTTGCCATCCCAGCCCACCGAGGCGGTCTTGATCATGCCGAACAGCCCGTCGGTGCCGCTTGCGCTCTGCAGGATCTCGACAATCGTGCCCGGCCCTGCGCCAGTATCGACATAGAGCACGTGCCCGTCCTCGCCGACTTTGCCCTCGACGAGCACTTTGGCGCCAGACTCCTCCGCGATTCGCCGGGCATTCTCGATGTCATCGGTCAGGATACAGGTGTGGTGCAGCGCCTCGCCCTCGCAGCCGCGATAGATGCTCGGCGCGTCGTTTTCCTGCCGCACCAGTTCGATCTGCATGTCGCCCCAGTAGGCGATCGCGATGGAAAATACGCAGTGGTAGGGCTCGCCGAGGTACTTGCCTTCGCCCAAGAGGTTGTTCTCGATGAGGTAGAACGGACCAACGCCCATCGTCTCGGTCCAGTGGCGGATGGCCGCATCGAAATCCTTGGGCACGAAGGCGAATTGCATCACCGGACCGATTGCGCTGATTCCCATTTTCGGCTCCTATCCCCATGAAACTATTCCCCACGTCACTATTCAATGCGTGAGCTTGCTCCGATGCCGGACGATGGCATTATGCAGTTAGAGAACCCACTGCGAGTTTTGTGAGGCTATGGCTGACATTGACCCCAAGATAGACCGGCCGGACCGCTGCCCCGGCGTGACCTATACCGACATGCTCGCGGTCGATACGCGGCCTGCGCCCGATTACCTCGTGATGGAATCGACGCAGGAACTCGGCGACGAGCCACTCGATCCCGCGCGCTACACCAGCGCCGTCTGGAAGACCCTGGAAGACGAGAAGATGTGGCCCAACGTGTGGCAGTTTGCTGCGCGTGAGGAAGACATGCCCGATCCCGGCGACACTGTGGTTTACGAGTTGGGTGACAAGTCATTCCTGCTGATCCGCCAGAGCGATGGCGGCGTGCGCGCGTTCTACAACGTGTGCCTGCACCGTGGGCGCAAGCTGCGCACCGAAAGCGGGCGCGCAATCAACTTGCGCTGCCCGTTCCACGGCTTCACCTGGAACAATGACGGCAGCCTCAAGGAAGTGCCCTGCGCATGGGACTTCAAGCATCTCGAGGACAAGGACCTTTCGCTGCCCGAACTCAAGGTGGAGCGCTGGCAGGGCTTCATCCTGATCACCGAGAACCACGATCTGCCGGGCTTTCGTGACTGGATCGGCGCCGGCGTCGAGCATTATGATAACTGGCGGCTGGATGAATGCACCACCGGTGCCTGGGTGGCCAAGGTGGTGCCGGCCAACTGGAAGGCGGTTTCCGAGGCATTCATGGAAGCCTGGCACTCGGTCGTCACGCATCCGCAGATTCTGCCGTTCACGGCCGATGCCAACACGCGCTACGACCTTTACGGCGATCACATGAACCGGGCGATCACGCCCAACGGCACGCTTTCGCCCCACCTCAAGGGCAAGGACCAGTTCTATGTGATCGACAAGCTTGCCGATTTTCTCGGCGCCGGGGACGGGCGCGGCCGCCGCAACACGACTGACAAGGGCGACATCAAGGGTTTCGATGTCACTGATCCGCTGCTGGCGCGCAAGGTCCTGGCGCAGGCCAACCGCGAGGGCTTCGCGGCGATGAACGGACATGATTATTCGCAGGTTTCGGACAGCGAGATGCTCGACAACCTGACCTATAACATTTTCCCCAACTGGAGCCCGTGGGGCGGGTTTGTGCCGAACATCGTCTATCGCTGGCGGCCCTGGGGCGATGCCGACCATTGCCTGATGGAAGTGCGCATCCTGATGCGTGCGCAGAAGGGCGAAAAGCCGGCGCGCGGGCCGGAGATGTTCATGATACCTGATGGCGAGCCGTGGACCTATGCCTCGCACCTGATTGGCGCGGCGCTGGCCGGGGTGTTCGATCAGGACATGGAAAACCTGCCCTATGTGCAGCAGGGGATGAAAGCCTCCAAGAACAAGCGGCTGGAGCTTGGCCACTATCAGGAAACGCGGATCCGCCAGTTCCATAACACGATGGACAAGTACGTTTCGGGCGAACTGCCAGGGACATGATGGTGGGGCTCCACCACGCTAGCATCACCACCGCCAATCTTGATCGGCTCAAGGCGTTCTACTGCGACCAGCTCGGCTTTGCGGTGGTGATGGAAAATGGGTGGAATGGCGACAATGTGCAGGCCGACACGATCTGGGGCTTTTCCGGATCGGCGATGCGCATGGTGATGCTGCGCACCGCCAACGCCTTTCTCGAACTGTTCGAGTTTGCCTATCCGGTTACACCAGAGCGCAGCGCAGACCGGCCGGTTTACCACCAGGGCATCACCCATATCTGCATCGCGGTGAGCGATCTGGAAGCCGAATACGCCCGGCTCTCCGCCGCCGGAATGCCCTTCAACAGCGCGCCGCAAAACATTCCGGGCTTGTGCCGTGCAGTCTATGGCCGCGATCCCGATGGCAACCTGATCGAGCTGATCGAACCCGATCCGGCTGGGCTGTTTGCGCTCTAAAGTTCCACGACAACCTTGCCGATGTTTCCGCCGGTGAACAGCTTGGTGAAGGCTTCCGGTGTCGCTTCCAGTCCGTGGCTCACCTCGAACGGCAGTTTGAGCTGCCCGGCCGCCGCCCAGCGCGCCAGCTGCGGATTGAACTCGCCCTCTCGCGCATAGAAATCGGGCGAGAAAAAGCCTTCGATCCGTAGCCGCTTCATCAGCACCTGATCGAACCGATATGGCCCGGGCACGGGCCCTTGTGCAGTGTAGTTGGTGAGCAGCCCGCAGATCGCGACCCGGCCATACAGCGCCATCTGGCCCAGCGCCGCATCGAGGATTTCGCCGCCGACATTGTCGAAATAGAGGTCGATCCCGTCCGGGCAGTGCCGCGCCAGCGCGCCCGCCACATCGCCGGCCTTGTAGTCGACCGCTGCGTCGAACCCATAGTGGCTCGTCAGCAGGTCGCATTTCATCGCGCCGCCAGCAATGCCGATCACCCGGCAGCCCAGCGCCTTGGCGATCTGCGCGGCCATGATCCCGGTGCAGCCCGCTGCGGCTGATACTACGAAGGTCTCCCCCGCCTTGGCCGCGCCGGTTTCCACAACGCCGACATAAGCCGTCCAGCCGTTTGCGCCGTAGATACCGACATATTGCTTGAGATCGGCATGCGCGTCATCCAGCTTGGCGCAATAGGTCGTCGCCGGATCGACCAGCGAATAATCCGCCCACTGGCCGTAGCCGCGCACCCGGTCGCCCACTTTATAGCCGGGGTGCCGCGTCTCGGTCACCACGCCCAGCACGGTGCCGATCAGCTTGTCGCCGAGCGGCGTGCCCGGCTGGTAGCTGTCCTTGCGGTCTGTCATGTACATGCGCGTGCCGCTGTCCATCGAGAGCACCTTGTTGGCGATCACGATCTGGCCTTCGCCGGGCACCGGCACCGGCTCCTCTCGCAAACCGAAGGCGTCGGCATAGCCATTGCCGATGGGGCGCTGGGCCAGAATCCAGTGACGGTTCTGCGTGGTCATGCCTTGGTTCTCCGCTGCAAGGCCTGCATCAAGCGCAGTTTGCCTCGCATGGGTACTGGCGGAATTGACTGGCCCCCCTCTCTTTCGTGAGTGTGCGACCTCTTCGTTTGCCGATAGCCTTCTGCAAAAATCCGGGAGATCCAAGGTGACCGAGAAGACTCTGCGCACATTCTGCCGCTTCTGCCACGCCAGCTGCGCGATGCTGGTCGATGTCGAGGGGGACAAGGTCACGGCCGTGCGCGGCGATCCCGAGAACGAATTGTTCCATGGGTATACTTGCGTGAAGGGCCGCCAGATGCCCGAAATGCACAACCTGCCCGAACGCTTCCTACGCCCGCTGGTGCGCAAAGGGGGCGTGAAGGGCGGCGAGTTCGTCGAGACCTCGACCGCCGAGGCGCTCAAGCTCGTGGCCGACAAGATCAAGGCGGTGATCGCCGAGCACGGACCGCACAGCGTGGCGCTCTACTGCGGTACCAATGCGTTTCAGAACAGCGCCGTGCTGGGCACTTCCGCTTCGCTCGCCGATGCGATCGGTTCGCGCAATTTCTACACCAGCGTCACGGTCGATCAGCCGGCCAAAGTGTTCACCACCGCGCGCTACGGCCAGTGGATGGGCGGCCCGAACAACTTTGAAGAGTCCGACGTCGTGATGTTCGTCGGCAACAATCCGCTGGTCTCGCACTACACGCCAAGCGGCGGCGTCCCGCCGTTTTCGCCCTCGCGCCGCCTCCGCGATGCCAAGGCGCGCGGGCTGAAGGTGATCGTGGCGGACCCGCGCGAGAGCGACACCGGCGTGCTGGCGGATCTTTATCTGCAGGTGAAGCCCGGTGAGGACCCGGCGCTGCTTGGCGGCATGCTGCATGTGATCATCAAGGAGGGGCTCTACGACCGCAACTTTGTGGCCGCGTTTGTCGACGGGTTCGATGCGCTGTCCGATGCGGTGAAGGACTTCACGCCCGAGGCGGCGGCGGAGCGGGCTGGCCTCAAGGCCGAGCAGGTGGTTGCAGCCGCGCGGATGTTTGCCAAGGCGCAAAAGGGCCGGGTCGTGACCGGCACCGGGCCGGAGATGGCCGGCAAGGGCGTACTGACCGAATACCTCGTCACCGCGCTCAACATTGTCTGCGCGCGCTTCAACCAGGCGGGCGACAAGGTGGCGAACCCGATGGTGTTCATGCCGTTCGCGGCGGGACCGAAGAAGGCGCAGGTCGCGCCGCCGATGGCGATGTTCGGCGAAGGCTTTGCCCAGTCGCGCATTCGCGGCATTGGCAAGCTGGGCGCGGAAATGCCCTGCCCGGTGCTGGCGGACGAGATCCTCACCCCAGGCGTGGGCCAGATCAAGGTCTTGATCTCGATCGGCGGCAACCCGGAGATCGCCTTCCCGAACCAGCGCAAGGTGCGTAAGGCGCTCGAAATGCTCGAGATGTTCGTGCAGGTCGATCCCTATATGTCGGCCAGCGCCAAACGGGCGGACGTGATCCTCGCGCCCTCGATGTGCCTTGAGCGCGAGGACATCAACAACGTGTCGCAGCCGTTCTGCGAGGAGCCTTATGCGCACTACGCCGAGGCCATGGTGCCCGCGCCAGGCGACACGATGGACGAATACGAGATGCTGTGGTGGATCGCCAAGCATCTCGGGCTGCAACTCAAGCTGCCGGGTGGGCCATGCTCGATGGATGCGGTGCCCGACAAGATGACGATGCTCGATCTCATCTCGCACGGCAGCCTCGTGAAGCCGAGCCAGGCGCGGGCGGATGGGCTGGCCGGCGCCACGCCGGGCGGCGCGGTGTTCTATCCCGCAGCACATGCCACGATTGCGCCGGCCGATCCCGATGCTGCGCACAAATTCAAGCTCGATGCCGGAGCGATGCCTGCACAATTCGCAGGTTACGCTGCGGCGCGGCCCGAGGCAGACGGCTTCGATTTCCGCCTGATTTCGCGCCGATCGAAGCACCGCTACAACAGCAATGGCCACATATCCGAGTTCCTCAAAAAGAAGATGCAGACCAATCCGGCCTTCTTCCATCCGGATGATCTGGCGGCGCTTTCGCTGACCGAAGGCGACGTGATCGAGATCACCTCAAGCGTTGCCTCGATCCATGCGGTGACCAAGGCGAGTGACAAGGTGCGGCGCGGGGTTATTTCCATGTCGCACGCCTGGGGCAACGATGATGCAGGCAAGGACGACGTGATAGGCATCGGCGCGTCGACCAATCGGCTGATCGACGATGCGGTGGGCATGGACCCGATCACCGGCATGCCGGTGCAGAGCGCGATTCCGGTGCGTGTCAGCGCAGCCTGAGGGATGATCGGCGGCCTGTTTTAGGGTGACACAGAGTTACACTGTGTCACCCTCCGCTTCCCCAGTAGATCCATAGTCTGACTGCTCTGCCGACGGCCTACGCTGCGCCGCTTGTGCAGGGCTGGCCGACAATTTCAAAGAGTGTTTCGCGCAGCGGGGCAGGTTTCGGGCGTGTAGGAACGTTCAGCCTGCGCGGCCGGATTCTGGCGCGCGTGTATGGCTGAAAGGCTGGCTAACCCCGCCCAGCCTTCCTCGAACTGGGGGTGCAGATTGGCCTGCCTTTGGTACGTCTGCGTGGCCCACAAGAAAAAGCCGCCCCGGTTTCCCGGGGCGGCAGGTGATCCGAACCGGTTGCCCAGTCGGGATACTATCACGCTAGCTCAGAACTTGACCGTGCCCTGCACGAAGACCTGGCGGCCACGGTTCACGGTGAAGACTTCGTCATCACCGATCGGCAGGCCATTGGTGGCCCCTGCGAGGAACGGACGCCCGCCCGAGGTGTTGACGAAGATCTTGTTGGTGATGTTGTTGCCGATCAGCGCCAGCTTCCATTTGCCGTCCGGTGCGGCGACCGAGATCGAACCGTCTATCGTGGCATAGGCAGGCTGTTCATAGTCCGTGAAGTTTTCCTGACGGGTGTAGTACTTGCCACTGTAGGCGAGGTTGCCCGAGAGCCCGAATTCAAGCGCATCGCTGAGCGGTGTGGTGTAATCGAACGCGATGTTGCCCGAGAATTCTGGAGCCCGCGCGGCGCGGCGACCGTCGATGTTCGGATCATCCGCAGTGCCTGCAACGCCATCAACACCAGTGCCGGTGATGAACCGTTTGGTGAACTTCGCATCGGTATAGGCGACCGCGCCCGTGAAGCGCAGGCCATCTACTGGTGGACGCCAGCTGAAATCGACGTCGATGCCCTTGGTGGTCAACTGGCCGGCATTGGCCGTGACGAACTGGATCGTCGTCGCGTTGAAGTTCTGCACCTGCAGGTTGTTGAACACGTAGTAGTAGGCCGTGGCATTGAGTGTGATCGTGCGATTGGCCAGTTGCGACTTGAAGCCGATTTCACCGCCCTTGCTGGTTTCCGACTTGAAGCGGAGGCCACTGGCCGCTTCCTCGAATGTGGCTGGATTAAGGAACTTTTGTAGGTTGCTCGAAGGCAGCGCGCTGTTGTCGATACCGCCTGACTTGTAGCCGGTCTTGAACGCACCATAGATGTTGAAATCGGGCGTGACCTTGTAGCGCAGCGTCACTTCCGGCGACCAGTTGTTATCCTTGAACTGGATCGGACCGGTGGCGAAACCGCTCGGCACGAAGCCGAACACGGTCGACAGGAAGGTGTGCATGTAGGGAATCACGATCGTATTGACTTTGTCTTCCCGGGTCCAGCGCACGCCGCCGGTCATTTCGAGTTGATCCGTGATTTCGTAAGTCGCACTGCCAAACAGGGAGTAGGTGTTCGTCTTTGTGCGGTGCTTTTTGAAATAGTCGAAGGTATTGCCGGTCACAGGATCCGCGAACAGCAGAGAGGCATTGAACGCCTGCTGCGAGGTCTCGAACTTGATGACGCGGCTTTCATAGAAGGCACCAAGTGAGAAATTGAGCGGGCCATCAAAGCTGCTGACAAGGCGCAGTTCCTGGGTGAACTGGGCGGTCTTGTTGACGGGATCGCTGCCGCCGACGCCTTGCGCCGAACCCACCGTATTGATCGCATCAAGCGCATTGGCAGAGAACGGTGCGAGCCCCGGAATTCCGGTTGTAACCAGCGGAAGGCCGGCGGGACGGAAAGCTTTGCCAACGCCTAGATAGCTGTAGGAGTCGAAGTCGATCGAGTCGAGGTTCATATAGCCCGTGGTCGAGACCAGCTTCAGGTTGTCGCCGAGCTTAGCATCCATCTTCAGGCGAGTGAAGAACAGGTTCGTCTCGCCGAAGGGATGGCCGGGGTACTTGCCGTTTGCACCGCCGCTGCCATCGGGGAACTTGCCGACCAGCGCTGCCGAGGGATCGGAGGTGGTGACAAATTTGTCGAAAGGATTGCAATCTGCGTTCGATGGGATTGCAATGGCGGCGGGGCCGAGGAAGCTGAACAGCACGACTTCATCGGCCCGGCCATTCTTGCCGCACGAGATGTCGGCTGTGCCGATCGCACCATCGTTGGTGTTGCGCGTGTACGTCGCCTTGAGGTTGGCGGTGAAATCGCTCGACGGCTCCCACTGCAGCGTGATTCGGCCGACAAAATCGGTTAGGCCGCGATTGCGCAACTTCGCCGGGGTCGTAGGGTTGATTTTGACGTATTCATTAACGTCGTTGTACTGACCCGCAATGCGGATGCCCAAGGTGTCGCTCAGCGGACCCGAGACGTATCCTCCAACAAGGTAGCCCTTCTCTTCGAATTCATACGAGGCAGTTGCACCATACTGCCAAGT
>CANEVG010000097.1 GCA_947442095.1 Sphingomonadaceae bacterium | reverse complement strand
GCCTTGCCGCCCGCGCGCGCGATCCAGCCGACGAGTTCCTTGTTGATCGCGCCTGCCAGCACCATTTCGGCGACTTCGGCGGTCTGCTTGTCGGTGACGCGCAGGCCATCGACGAACTGCGATTCGATGCCGAGCGCCTTGAGCATGCGCCCGATCTGCGGCCCGCCGCCGTGGACCACCACCGGATTGATGCCGACTGCTTTTAAGAGCACTATATCCTCGGCAAAATCCTGCGCCAGTTCGGGATCGCCCATGGCGTGGCCGCCATATTTCACCACGAAGGTCTTGCCCGCATAGCGCTGCAGATAGGGCAGCGCTTCGGTCAGGGTTTCGGCCTTGGCGAGCATCGCCCGGTAATGGGCGGCCTGGTGGGCGTCGTCGTCGTGCGCGGAGTCGGTGTATGTGCTCATGGTGCGCGCGCTTTGGACCAAGCGGCCCTTGCACGCAATATTAGCGCGGTGCGTCCAGCCAGCGCCCCAGCTTCACGAACACCCAGATCAGCGGCGGCACCATGATCGTGGAAAGCACCAGCTTCGAAAGGATCTGGCCGCCCATGATCGCGCCGATCGGCAGCATCGCGCCCGATGGGTCGCGCACCCCGGCAAACGAAATGGTGATGAAGATCAGCGTATCGACGATCTGGCTGAGCAGGCTTGCCACCCACGCGCGCAGCATCAGCAGCCGCCCGCGCCCGCCTGCGAGCCGCGCAAACACGTATACATTGAGCGTCTGCGAGACACCGTAGGACACGAGCCCCGCAAACTGCATTCGCGCGCCTTGGCCGAGCAGGCGGGCAAAGGCCTCCTGATCGCCCCAGAAGGGTGCGGGCGGCACCGCGTTGATCACGAAGGTCAGCAGCAGCATCGAGACGATCAGCGGCACGAAGCCGAAGCGCACCAGCCGGTTGGCCACATCCTGCCCGAACAGCTCGGCCACTGCGCTCGCCATCACGACGAGCATCAGGAACGCGAAAATCCCGCTCTCGACCGCGAGATCGCCGAGCAGCGGCCAGTGGCCCAGCGCCGCGATCTTGGTGCCGAGCACCCCCGCCAACACCACCAGCCCGCCATAGAGCAGCGAGAACGCGAAGAGCGAGGTGGGCATGGCCGGTGCCGGACTATGATCGTGCATCGGGTATTGGTTAGCGGGCTTTTGACCCTGCGCCAAATCCCGTTTAAGCCTTTGGCACAGGGATTTTCAGGGGAGCACCGGGCCCGCGATGCGCGTTTTCATGAGCCTTGCCGGCATGGCGCTGATCCTGCTCGTTGCCGTCCTGCTTTCATCCAATGCCCGCGCGATCAAGCTGCGGGTGGTAGCCCCTGCCTTTGCACTGCAGGTCGGCTTTGCGGCGCTGGTGCTATGGTTTCCGCCGGGCAATGCCGCGCTGCAGGGCGCTGCGGCGGGCGTTGAGGGGCTGCTCGGCTATGCCAAGGCGGGCGTGGCGTTTCTATTCGGCCCGCTTGCCGATCCCGCCATCGGTGGCAACAGCTTTGCCATCGCGGCGCTGCCCACGATCGTGTTCTTCGCCGCGCTGATCTCGATCCTTTACTACCTCGGCATCATGCAACTGGTGATTCGCTGGATCGGTGGCGGCCTCGAATGGGTCACCGGGATCAGCCGGGTCGAGGCGCTGTGCGCCGCCTCCAACATCTTCGTCGGGCAGAGCGAATCGCCCTTGGTCATCCGGCCCTATCTCGCTGCGCTGAGCCCCTCCCAGATGTTCTGCGTGATGACCGTGGGCATGGCGGGTGTCGCGGGCACGATCCTTGCCGCCTATGCAGCGATGGGTATCCGGGTGGATTATCTCGTCGCCGCCGCCTTCATGTCCGCGCCTGGCGGCGTGCTCATGGCCAAGCTCATCATGCCCGATGTACCCCCGACGCCCGACGCACCAGCGGATGCGCCGCTGCCCAATCCGCATATCGCGGTCTCTGCATCCGATGAAGAGCGCCCCGCCAACCTTATCATGGCCGCGAGCCAAGGCGCGCAGACCGGCGTGCGGCTGGCGGTTGCGGTCGGTGCGATGGTGCTGGCGTTCGTGGCGCTGGTGGCGATGGCCAACGGCCTTCTCGGCGGAATCGGCGGACGGCTGGGTTATCCAGACCTCTCGTTTCAGCAGATCCTCGGCACGCTGTTCGCGCCGGTGTTTCTCCTGCTCGGCGCGCCGAATTGGGCGGAAGCGGCGCAAGCAGGCGGGCTCTTCGGCACGAAGATCGTGCTCAACGAATTCGTTGCCTTCATCGATCTGGGCGCGGCCAAGGACCTCAGCGACCACACCATTGCCATCGTCACCTTCGCGCTGTGCGGCTTTGCCAATTTCAGCTCGATCGCGATCCAGATGGCTGTCTCGGGCAGCCTCGCGCCGAACCAGCGGGCGGTGATCGCGCGGCTTGGCATGAAGGCGCTGGCAGCAGGTGCGCTTTCGAACTTGATGAGCGCGGCGCTCGCGGGACTGTTCCTCAGCGTTTGAGGCGCGTGAGCACTTCCCGCACGATCAGCGGCCATCCCAGCAGCACAAACGGCGCGGCCATGAAGCCCCAGTAGCCATTGTCCGGCCGTCCGAACACGGTGAGCGCGGCGAGGAAGCCTGCACTGCCGATGGCGGCGGTGCGTTCCATTTCCCGGCCCCAGCGCAGCATCGCGGCGAGTGAGGCGGCGACAGCCAAGAGCACCAGCGGGCCGGGCAGGCCGGTCAGGAGCAGATTGCGGCGCAGCGCGTCGATCACCAGCGGCAGCCCGCCAAAGCGCACCCAGCCCGGAGAGGTCAGATCGCCCGGGCGGACCTCAGCCGCAACCAGCTGCGCGTGGAGTAGCCAGAGCCCGCCTGCCAGCGCGATCGCGCCGAGCGCTGTGGCCGCGCGCTTCGCATCGCGCTTCCACAGCGCCATCAGCAGGCTCGCTGCGAGCCAGGCCAGCGCTGTCTCGCGCACCAGCACCGCCAGCAGAGCGAGGCCGATCATCAGCGATGGCCGCCGCTGCGCGGCGAGCGACAGCATGATCAGCAGCACGCTCCATTGTTCGTGCAGATAGACGTTATCCGGAAAGAACGCGCCGAACAGCCCGGCCACGGCAAGCGCAACCATGCCCAGGGCTTCGGCAGGTGGACGGTCCGAAAGGCTTTTCCTGAGCGCGCTCAATGCGCCGAACAGCAGTGCAATCAGCGCGGCGGTGCGGGTCGCGGTGCTAGGCAGCAACGCCAGCAGCCACGTCATCGTGGGCGGGCGCACGGCGAGGGCGGGCTGAACCGGGTAGGTCCGCTCGCGCTGCGCGGCCATGGTGGCTTGATAGAAACCCTCTCCGCTGCGCACACGCTCGGCCACGGTGCGATAGAGCTCCTGATCGAGCTGGACCGGTCTAGCCGCAGGCTTGGCTGCAGCTGGCAGGGCAAAGCACGCCAGCAGCGCCAGTAGCAGGGCACGCCAGAAAGCTATTTGCCTCATTGCAAAGGTCCGTTCGTGTCGAGCGCAACCGAGACACCAAGCGCGGCGTGTGGTGTCCGGGCTTCGCTCGACACGAACGGGGTTTGGTTTGGGGGCATTGACCTCACAGCTCACGCTTCAGGTCATAGAGCAGGTCCAGCGCCGCGCGCGGGCTCAGCGAATCGATGTCGATGGCGCCGAGCTTCTCGCGCAGCGCATCGACTTTCTCTTCCGCCGCATCGAGCGCAGCGGCAAAAAGCGGCAGGTCGTCCAGCCCGGCAGCCAGCCCGCCGGTTGCGGCGCGGCCCTTCTCCAGCTTGTCGAGCACCGCCTTGGCGCGCTTCACAACCGGCGCGGGCACGCCTGCCAGCCGTGCGACGGCAAGGCCGTAGCTCTTGTCGGCGGGCCCGTCGGCCAGCTCGTGGAGGAGCACGAGATCGCCTTTCCATTCGCGCGCGCGGACATGGTGGAGCGAAAGTGCCTCGCAGGTTTCGGCGAGGCGGGTAAGCTCATGGTAATGCGTGGCAAACAGGCAGCGCGAGCGGTTCGCCTCGTGTACCGCCTCGGCCACCGCCCAGGCGAGCGCGAGGCCGTCATAGGTCGACGTGCCGCGCCCCACTTCATCCAGGATCACGAAACTGCGCGCGCTGGCCTGCGACAGGATCGCGGCGGTCTCGACCATCTCGACCATGAAGGTCGAACGCCCGCGCGCCAGATTGTCCGCCGCGCCGACACGGCTGAACAGGCGGTCGACCAGCCCGATCTCGGCGGCCTGGGCGGGCACAAAGCCGCCGGCTTGCGCGAGCAGCACAATTAGCGCGTTCTGGCGCAGGAAGGTGGACTTGCCGCCCATGTTCGGCCCGCCGATCAGCCATAGCCGGTCGCTGGGCGAAAGCTGGCAGTCGTTGGCGACAAAGCGCTCGCCGCGCGCCGCTAGTGCGGCCTCGACCACAGGATGCCGCCCGCCTCTGATCACCAGCGCGGTATCCTCGCTAACGTGAGGCAGGCACCAGCCACCCTCCGCCGCGCGTTCTGCCTGCCCGGCAGACACATCGACGCGCGCCAGCGCCGCTGCGGTCGCGGCAATCGCTTCCCGCGCGGCGACGGCGTGGGTTACGAGGTCCTCGAAATGCGCTTCTTCTGCCGCAAGCGCGTGCCCGGCCGCTTCGGCGATGCGGCTGGCTTCCTCGTGCAGCGCCAAGGCATTGAACCGCACCGCGCCCGCCATGGTCTGGCGGTGGGTAAAGCCGCTGTCTGGCGCCATCAACCGGTCGGCATGGCGCGCGGGGACTTCGATGAAATAGCCGAGCACCCCGTTGTGGCGGATCTTGAGCGAGGGCGTGCCGGTTTCCTCGCGGTAGCGCGCCTCCAGCGCGGCGATGGCGCGGCGCGAATTGCCGGCGGCGTCGCGCAGCGCATCAAGCGCGGCATCATAGCCTGCCGCGATGAACCCACCGTTGGTGCGCTCGGTCGGCGGCGCGGGGACCAGCGCGCTGCCGTAAAGGTCGATGAGCGCGCCGTGCCCGCCCAGCGCGGGGAGCAAATGATCAGCCAGCGCGGGTCGATCGGTGCGCCCACCAAGCAGCGCCTGCAACCGCTGCGCCTCCCGCAGGCCATCGCGCAGCTGCCCCAGATCGCGCGGGGATCCGCGCCCTGCCACGACCCGGCCAAGCGCGCGGCCAAGATCGGGCGCGGCGCGCAAGATGCTGCGCAAGTCACCGCGCAGCAGCGGATCATCGTACAGCCAACTCACCAGTTCCAGCCGGGCACGGATCGCGGCCAAATCGGTCAGCGGCGCGGCAAGGTCCTCGGCAAGGAGCCGCGCCCCGGCGCTGGTTACGCAGCGGTCGATCGCCTCGATCAGGCTGCCCTTGCGGCCCCCGCCTGATGCGCCAAGGATCTCAAGGCTGGTCCGCGTCGCCTCGTCCATCGCCATGAACGCGTCTGCTGTGCGCGCCACGGGCGGCAGCAGCAGCGGCAGGGTGCCGCGCCCGACATGTTCGAGATAATCGATCAGCCCACCTGCCGCGCTCAGCATCGCGCGGCTGAACTGGCCAAAGCCATCCAGCGTCGAAACGCCGTGCAGCACCATGAGCCGTGCCGCGCCCTTTTCCGAGTCGAATGCGCGTGCGGGGCGCTCGGCCGCTTCGGAAATCTCAAGACCGCTTTCTTCCGCCGCGACCAGCTCGGTCGCGCCCAGCCGCGCCAGCGCCGCGCTCAGGGACTCGGGCGCGCACTCTTCCAGCTCCATCCGCCCGGTGGAGATGTCGCAGGATGCTATTCCCGCGCGCTCCCGAACAAGGCAGACCGCCGCCAGCACATTGGCGCGGCGCGGTTCGAGCAGCGCATCTTCGGTCAAGGTTCCGGCGGTGACGAAACGGACGATGTCGCGCGCCACCAAGGCCTTGGAACCCCCGCGTTTGCGGGCTTCCTCCGGGGTTTCGATCTGTTCGGCAATGGCAACGCGGCAGCCTGCGCGGATCAGTCGGGCGAGGTAGCCTTCCGCTGAATGGACTGGCACGCCGCACATGGGGATGGGCGCGCCCTTGTATTCGCCCCGGCTGGTTAGCGCGATATCGAGCACGCTTGCCGCGATTCTGGCATCCTCGAAGAATAGTTCGAAGAAATCGCCCATCCGGTAGAACAGCAGGCTACCACCGGCCTCGGCCTTTAGCGCAAGATATTGCGCCATCATCGGAGTTGGGGCATGGGAGTCCACAGCGCAGGTGGCTAGACCAGCCGCGCGTGTTTCTCAAACGATCGACACCGGATATCGACACTTCCGGGCGGAATGGCGGGATGCTTCAGGGCGAGGCTTCTGAAAAGCTGCGGAACGGCTTCCGCAGGCTTATCGAGTAATGGCGATTTTGAGAGTGAACCGGAGTTGATGCAAGTCCGCGAGAAAACTGGAATGATGGGCCTTGCAGTAGGCCTCAGGGAACGCCTCGGGGTCCTGTGGGAGCGCGGTGCCGCGCTGCCCTGGCTCAGTGCGCCCGGCATTCTTGTCGCCGTGCTGCTGGTCTGTCTGCCGTTCGCGCTGGTCGAAGTGCCGCCGCTGATCGACGTGCCAGGCCACATGGGTGCCGCCGCGATCGAGGCGGCTGGCCCTGGCAATCCGCTGCTCAAGTATTTCTCGTGGAAGTGGGTGTTCACGCTCAACATCGGCGGCGATGTGCTGGCGAAGTTGATCGGCGCGCAGTTCGGCATTCTGGCGGCAGGCTGGTGGAGCACGGTGCTCGCCACCGGCCTGTTTGCGGGCGGCTGCTTGGCCACGATCCGCGTGCTCAATCCGCGCGGCGGGCATGGCGCGCCTTGGGCGCTGATGTTCGTGTTCAGCTTTCCTCTGCTAACCGGTTTTCTCAACTATATCCTCGCGACGGGCCTTTCGCTAACGGCCTTTGCCGCCGCGGTCTGGCTGGAGGACAAGCCAAAGCAGCGCGCCGCGCTGCTGGTCGTCGCGCAGCCGGTCGCGATGCTCTGCCATGCCATTGGGGGCCTGTTGCTGGGCCTGCTGATCGGCGCCAATGCGCTGGGGCGCGAGTTGGACCGCCTGCCCGCGGGCTGGTGGTACCCCTCGGCCTGGCGCCGCCTGCGTGATGAGCAGGATTGGCCGGCCATCGCCAAGCGCCTGTTCATCCTGTGCTGGCCGCTTGTCGCTACCGTGGTCACGATCGTGCTGTGGAAGGTCCTCTCACCCGAACCGGCGGCAAGCCTGAACCACTGGCGCTGGGAGCAGAAGGCACGGTACTTCATGCTCACCTTGCGCGATCAGTCGATGCTGCTCGATGCTGTCACCACGTTTTCCTGCATCGCGCTGATCTTGTTCGGCTGGGTGCTGGGTGCCCGCTGGAAGTGGCAGCTTGGCCTGCCGGGCCTGCTTGTCTTCCTGCTGTTTCTAGCAATTCCGAGCGACATCAACGGCAGCGCCTTTGTCGATGTGCGCCTGCTCCCGGTGGCGGCGATGCTCGCGCTTGGCCTGCAGGACTGGAGTCAGGTTTCGCTCGACCGTGCGCGCACCATCGCCTTTGCTGGCATGTTGCTGCTCGGCA
This sequence comes from Sphingomonadaceae bacterium, assembly GCA_947442095.1. Classification (GTDB taxonomy): domain Bacteria; phylum Pseudomonadota; class Alphaproteobacteria; order Sphingomonadales; family Sphingomonadaceae; genus Novosphingobium. Next base: position 2,739 of record CANEVG010000097.1, on the reverse strand, counting down.
CCCGGCTGGTGGTCACCGCCGCCAGCTTTGTCGATTATGCCGACGATTTTCGCAAGCAGCTTTCCGCGCTCCACCATGTCGAACCGGGCAGCCGCGTCCTCGCCTTCGTCGAGCACACGTGCCTTGAGGAATCGTGGCGCAACACCCGGCGCGATCACCTTGCGAGCCTCGCCAGCCTCTACCGGCAGGCGTGGGTGAACGACCAATGGGCCGTACCGGGCCTGCACATGGTGATCCCGCGCTTCCGCCCGGGGCGCAATTTTACCGCTGATCCGTCCGAGTTCGTGTGGTCGCGCGCGTGCCGCGGCGGGCGGCTGCGGAGTGTCGATACCGCGCTCAAGTATGCGCCGATCGAGCGGGTCGACTATGTCTGGCTGATCGATACCGGGCTTCCCCGCCGCGCGGACCCCCGCCTCCAGCTTGTCTGGCAGGAAGGCCGCAGCCTGCTTTTTGCGGTACGGCCCTTGGGTTTTCCGTCTTGGCGGCCTAGGGACCTTTGAATCTGTCGCGCTTGCGGCCGCACGGATGCTATCATCGGTGCTGGTTCACGTGACGCTGAAGCCCGCGCGCTGAGGGGGATCTTATGACCGACGAGAGCAATGTTCGCTTCACCGAGCGCGAGGCGCTGTTCTACCATAACACGATCCGCCCCGGTAAAATCGAGATCATTGCCAGCAAGCCGATGGCGACGCAGCGCGATCTCAGCCTGGCCTATTCGCCCGGTGTGGCCGTGCCGGTGCGCGTCATCGCGGAAAATCCCGCTGCGGCGTATGACTATACCGCCAAGGGAAACCTTGTTGCGGTGATCTCCAATGGCACAGCCATTCTCGGGCTAGGCAATCTCGGCGCGCTCGCCTCCAAGCCGGTGATGGAAGGCAAGGCGGTGCTGTTCAAGCGCTTTGCTGATGTCGATTCGATCGATATCGAGCTTGATACCGAAGACCCGCAGGCGTTCATCGATGCGGTCACGCTGATGGAGCCGAGCTTCGGCGGCATCAACCTTGAGGATATCAAGGCTCCCGAATGCTTTATTATCGAGCAGGCGCTGCGCGATAAGCTCAAGATCCCGATCATGCACGATGACCAGCACGGCACCGCGATCATCTCGGCGGCCGGGTTGCTCAATGCCTGCTTCCTTACCGGGCGCGATCTCTCCACCGTCAAGATCGTGGTCAATGGCGCGGGCGCTGCAGCGATTGCCTGCACCGCGCTAATGAAGGCGATGGGCGTGCGGCACGATAATGTGATCATGTGCGACCGGCGGGGCCCGATCTATCGCGGCCGCGAATCTGGCATGGACCAGTGGAAAAGCGCGCATGCGATCGATACCGCTGCGCGCAGCCTGGAAGAGGCGCTGGAAGGCGCGGACATCTTTCTGGGCCTCTCTGCCGCAGGCGCGTTGAAGCCCGAATGGGTGATGAAGATGGCGCCGCAGCCGATCATCTTTGCGATGGCCAACCCGGACCCGGAAATCACCCCGCCCGAAGCCAAGGCGGCGCGGCCCGATTGCATCGTCGCAACGGGCCGTTCGGACTATCCGAATCAGGTCAACAACGTGCTCGGCTTCCCGTTCATCTTCCGCGGTGCGCTCGATGTGCGCGCGACGGCGATCAACGACGAGATGAAGATTGCCGCCGCACGTGCGATTGCCGAACTCGCCCGCCAGCAGGTGCCCGAAGAAGTCGCCGCCGCGTACGGCATCAACCACCAGTTCGGGCTGGACTACATCATCCCCGCACCGTTCGATCCGCGGCTGATGGAAGTCGTCTCGTCCGCTGTCGCCAAGGCGGCCATGGATTCGGGCGTGGCGCAAAAGCCGATCGAGGATTTCGACGCTTACCGCACCGAACTGAAAGCGCGGCTCAACCCGACAACGTCGGTGCTCACAAACGTCTATGCGCAGGTCAAGGCCAATCCCAAGCGCGTGGTGTTTGCCGAGGCAGAGAATGAGGTCGTGCTGCGCGCGGCGATCCAGTACCGCGATTTCGGCTATGGCACCCCGGTGCTCGTTGGACGCACGCAGGCCGTGCACAATCTGCTCACCGAACTCGGCGTGGGCGATCCGGACAGCTACGAGATCCACAATTCGGCCGTCTCGCCGCTCGTTCCGGAAATGGTCGCGTTCCTGTATGAGCGCCTCCAGCGGCGCGGATTCCTCGAACGCGACGTGCGGCGCATGGTCAATCAGGACCGCAATGTGTTCGCCTCGCTGCTTGTGGCGCTGGGCCACGGCGACGCGATGATTTCGGGCATGACCCGCACCTTTGCGCAGACCATTAAGGAAGTGCGGCAGGTGCTCGATCCCAAGCCCGGCCACTTGCCTTTCGGCATCCACATGATGGTCGCCAAGAACTACACCGTGTTCCTTGCCGATACGACGGTGAACGAGCGGCCCAGCGCGGCCGACCTCGCGCACATCGCGACCGAAACCGCCGGCGTGGCGCGGCGCATGGGCCACGAACCGCGCGTCGCGTTCCTGTCCTATTCCACGTTCGGCAATCCCAGCGGCAAGTGGCTCGATGATATCCGCGGCGCCGTCGCGATCCTAGACGCGAGCGATCCCGGTTTCGAATATGAAGGCGAAATGGCCCCGGACGCAGCGCTCAACCTCAAAGTCATGGCCAGTTATCCCTTCAGCCGCCTGTCAGGCCCGGCCAATGTGCTGATCATGCCCGGCCTGCAATCTGCCAATATCTCGGCCAAGTTGCTCAAGGAACTCGCGGGCAACGCAGTGATCGG
>CANEVG010000096.1 GCA_947442095.1 Sphingomonadaceae bacterium | reverse complement strand
GGCGCACGTGCTGATATTCCGGCAGGGCCTCAAGTCCTACCGCGACCTGCCTTTGCGCCTCTATGAAAATGGCTGCTGCCACCGCAACGAACCGCACGGCGCGCTCCACGGACTGATGCGCGTGCGCCAGTTCACGCAGGACGATGCGCATATCTTCTGCCGCGAGGACCAGATCGTGTCCGAAGTGCGCGCCTTCTGCGAACTGGCGGACCGGATCTACAAGGACTTCGGTTTCACCTATTCGATCAAGCTCGCGCTGCGCCCCGAAAAGCGCTTCGGCACCGAAGAGATGTGGGACAAGGCCGAGACCGAACTGCGCGCCGCTGTGGCTGACGCCGGGTTGGCGACGCCCGAATACGGCTGGGAGGAACTCCCCGGCGAGGGCGCGTTCTATGCGCCCAAGCTGGAATGGCATCTGACGGACGCCATCGGCCGCACCTGGCAGGTCGGCACGATCCAGTCTGACCGCGTGCTGCCCGACCGGCTCGATGCCGGCTATGTGGCGGAAGACGGCGAGAAGCACCGCCCGGTCATGCTCCACCGCGCGATCTTCGGCTCGTACGAGCGCTTTATCGGGATCCTGATCGAGCATTTCGCCGGCCGCCTGCCTGCGTGGCTTGCCCCGGTGCAGGCAGTCGTCGCCACCATCGTCTCCGATGCGGATGACTATGCCTTTGCCGCCGCGGCGCAGCTCCGCGCGGCGGGCATCCGCGTGGAAACCGACACGCGCAACGAGAAGATCAACTACAAGGTGCGCGAGCATTCGCTGCAGAAGGTCCCGTATCTGCTTGTGGTCGGCAAGCGCGAGGCGGAGGAAGGCACTGTCGCGATCCGCACGCTGGGTGAACAGCACCAGAAGGTGATCCCGCTGGCCGAAGCGATTGCCCTGCTGAAAGCCGAGGCGACCCCACCGGACCTGCGTTCCTGATCGCGCTCGACCTCCCGGTCTTCTCGCTTGTCCTGTGTGGGCTGGCGGCCTTCGTAGCTGCCTTCGTACGAGGCCTCGCGGGGTTCGGCATGGCGATCCTCCTGGTGCCGCTCATCGCGCTGGTGATTCCACCGGGTGAAGCTGTCGTTGTCTCCAACATGCTCGGCCTGCTGATCGGCCTCGTCGGTGCGCGCAAGGTGTGGAACGCGGGCGAGCAGAGCGCGGGCGTAATTGGCGGGCTTGCCATGCTGATGACCCCGTTGGGGCTGCTGGCACTGTTTGCCACGCCGCCGGCGCTCGCGCGGGTCCTGATTGCGGTCGTGGCGATCGGCGCGTTCCTGCTGGTGCTGCTGCCCGCGCGGCCCGGTCACGCGCCGGGCAAGCTTGAAACCGGGCTGACCGGGGCGGCAGCAGGCCTGCTCACCGGATTTGCCGGAATGCCGGGGCCGCCGGTCGTGCCCTATTACCTGCGCCGCCCGATCCCGCGCGAAGTGGCGCGCGCGTCGATGCTGACGGTGTTCCTGCTGACCTCCACAGCCAGCACGGCGGCGGCACTGGCGCTCGGGCTCACTTCGTGGCGCGATGCGGTGTTCGCGCTGCTGCTGTTCGGGCCGGTGCTGATCGGCAACCACTTCGGATCGCAGGCTTTCGGCAAAGTCGGTGACCGGGTGTGGCGCGGCTTTGTCGGCTTTCTGCTTGCGCTCTCGGGCCTTCTGGCTGTCGCCCGGCTGCTGGGTTGATCGGCGGGTAACCGCAATTAAACCTTCTCCGGCGCATAGGTGTCCGCCAACTAGAAGCGGACGGATGGCCGATGTCGATCAATTTTCCCGAGCTGGCGCGCCAGGCTGCAGCCGATGGCATGATCACTGCTGACGAAGTGCTGGCGCTGCGCCGCGCGGCCTGGCCGGACGGCGTGATCAGCACCGAAGAGGCCGATGCGATCCTCGCGATCAACGATCTGGTATCGGATAAGAGCCGCGACTGGAGTGATTTCCTCGTCGAGGCGGTCTGCGAATATGTGGTGAACGGCACGCAGCCCAAGGGCTATATCGCGCCTGAAACGGCTGACTGGCTGATGGCCCGGATCGACCACGATGGCCAGCTTGATTCGATGACCGAGCTCGAACTGCTGGTGTGCGTGCTCGAAAAGGCACTGGGCGCGCCGGATGCACTCAAGCGCTATGCCCTTACCCAGATCGAACGTGCGGTTGTCTCCGGCGAAGGCCCGACCCGCGATGGCGGCGCGCTCAGTGCCTGGTCGATAACCGAGGCGGAATGCAGACTGCTGCGCCGCGTGATTTTTGCCAGCGGCGGGGACGGCCCGGCATCGGTCAGCCAAGCCGAAGCCGAAATGTTGTTCCGCATCAAGGACGCCACCCTCGGCGGTGCCAACGCGCCCGACTGGCAGCGGCTGTTCGTGCAAGGCGTCGGCAACTATCTGCAAGGCTGGAACGGCGCACGCGGGATCACGCGTGAGCGTGCTGGCGAGCTTGAAGCCTTCATGAATGACACGTCGGTCAGCCTCAGCGGCTTCTTTGGCCGCATGAGCCGCACGGGCCGCAAGGAACTGGGCGCAGCAGCGCAGGACCTGCTTTCCGGCGGGGCGCCGCCAGCGCGCGACATCGACGGTGAAGCCCGCGCCGCCGCTGCGGTCACCTCGTCCGAACAATCGTGGCTCGACAGCCGGATCGCAGCCGACAACCGGACCGACCCGCTTGAGCAGGCCCTGATCGCGTTTCTCAGCGAAGATACATAAAATCGCGGTTTATCCGCCGTTAGCTATTGAAAGCACAGGAAGCATTTACCCACTGCGCGCCACATCCAAGGTCTAGCAGTGGGGAAAACAATGCAGACCTTGGCCAGATTGCCGACGCGGGAAATCGAGGTGGACCGCCGCCGCATCCCGCGTCAGCGCGCAGACGAGGCGCAGACCGGGCGCGTCCCCGGCAGCATTCGCCGCATTTTCGACATCTCGCGCTATGGCTGCCAGATCGAAGCCACTGATCTGGCCGATGGGGCGAACGGCCAGTTTGTCGAAATCGATTTCGGCACCTTGGTGGCTCGCGCGATCATCCGCTGGTCAGACCAGGCGCGGCTGGGGCTTGAATTCACCCGCCCACTCGGCTCTGCGCAAGTCGATTCCCTCATAGCAGAAGCATCGCCGATCCGGCTGCGGAGGCTGTAAGTTGTTCCGTTGACGCGGAAGGCGGCACCAGCCCGGATACTAGCCCCTGTTTCAGCCGGGCTGCAACAGCTCAAATCGTGAAGCTCTCGCCGCAACCGCAGCTGCCCTTGGCGTTGGGGTTCTGGAACACGAACCCGGCAGTGAAATCATCTTCCTGCCAGTCCATCGTGCTGCCGATCAGATAGAGCACCGATCCGCCATCGATGAAGAACGTGCCGCCCGGGGTCTCAATCCGCTCGTCCATCGGATTGGCGGAGCCGACATAGTCGACCGAATAGGCGAGGCCCGAGCAGCCCCGGCGGGGGGTGGAGAGCTTGACCCCGATTGCGTCTTCAGGGGCGGTCTGCATCAGTTTGGCGATGCGCGCCTCGGCTGAAGACGTAAGAAGGACTGCGGCGGGTCGCTGGCGGGTTCTGGTTGGGGCGTCGGTGGTCATGGTATCACCTATATGGGAGCGGTTCAGAGCATTCCCAGCTCAAGCTTGGCATCATCACTCATCTTCTGCGGGTCCCATGGCGGATCCCACACCAGATTCACCTCGGCGTCGCGCACGCCGGGCACTGCCTCGACGCGTAGTTCCACCTCGGCGGGCATCGACTCGGCCACTGGGCAATTCGGTGTTGTCAGTGTCATGCTGACCACGACCGAACCTTCCAGGCTCACGTCGACGCCGTAGATCAGGCCAAGGTCGTAGATATTGACCGGGATCTCCGGATCGAAAATCTCGCGCAGCGCGCTGACGACGGCCTCGTAGATTTCACCGCCCGGCTCGCCAGGACCGGCTTCAACCGGCTGCGCGGCCAGAAACCCGTCGAGATAGTCGCGCTTGCGCTCGGAGCTTTCAGCAGGAGCTTCCTCCACCGCCTGCTCCACGAAAGCACGCTTCGGTGCCTCCACTGCCTCGACTTCCTCGATTGCAAATTTGCGTTCTTCGCCCATCATCCCCAGAACCTCATCCGAAAATCCTCATGGTTCTCTCAATCCCGCGCACAAGCGCAGAGATATCGCTTTCATCGCTGTAAATGCCGAAGCTGGCGCGCGCCGTGGCAGGCACGCCGAGGTATTCCATCAGAGGCTGAGCGCAGTGATGCCCGGCGCGGATGGCGACGTTTTCCTCGTCGAGGATCGTGCCGAGATCGTGCGGGTGCACGCCTTCCAGCGCGAAGCTGACGATACCGGCGGAGTCCTGAGGGCCATACAGCCGCACCGAATTGATCCGCCCCAGCGCCTCGCGTGCCTTGGCCACCAGCGCCGCCTCGTGCGCCTGGATCGCGGCGAGGCCATGCGCCGTCACGAAATCAGCCGCCGCTCCAAAGGCAATCGCCTCGACAATCGCTGGCGTTCCCGCCTCGAACCGCTGCGGCGCGGGCGCCCAGGTCGTCTCGGCAAAGCTGACGCGGTCGATCATCGAGCCGCCGCCCTGCCACGGCGGCATGGCGTCCAGAATCTCGGCCTTGGCCCAGAGCCCGCCGATTCCGGTCGGGCCGTAGAGCTTGTGACCCGAGAACACATAGAAGTCGCAGGCGAGCGCCGCGACATCCACAGGCAGACGCGCCACCGACTGGCACCCATCGAGCAGGATCTTCGCCCCCACCGCATGGGCTAGGCGCACCGCGCGCGGCGCATCGAGCACCGAGCCGAGCACGTTTGAGACATGCGCGAACGCCACCAGCTTGTGCGCCGGGGTCAGCATCGCTTCCGCTGCATCGAGATCGATCTGCCCGTCCGCCGTCAGCGGGCAGACGTCGATTTCAAGCCCGGTGCGCGCTCGGATCAGCTGCCAGGGCACGATGTTCGAATGGTGCTCCAGCTGGGAAAGCAACACGCGGTCACCCGGCTTCAGGTTGGCGATGCCCCACGATTGCGCCACCAGGTTGATCGCCTCGGTCGCGCCGCGCGTGAACACCAGTTCGTTCTCGTCGCCGCCGATTAGTGCCGCAACGGTGCGCCGTGCCTGCTCATACGCCCGCGTCATGTCCGCCGAGCGCGTATAGACCCCGCGGTGGACAGTGGCGTAGTCCATGCCCATGGCGCGCGCCATGGCATCGATCACCCCTTGCGGTTTCTGTGCGGTGGCGGCGGTATCGAGATAGTGCCAGCGGCTGCCATCAGCATGGCGCAGGCCCGGCCACTGCGCGAGGTCCTGCGCGTTCGCGGAAATAGGCGACATATCGTTCATAGCAAGCCCTCCAGCGCGGTGAGCGCGGCCTCGGTCAGCGCTTCGGCAGCGGGCGCACCCACGAACGCTTCCGCTATGAACGCATGGAGCATCAGCTTTTTGGCTTCGGCCGGGGGCAGGCCGCGCGATTGCAGGTAGAACAGGCCCTCGGCGCTGAGCTCACCCACCGCGCAGCCATGAGCGCACTTCACGTCGTCGGCGTAGATTTCCAGCTCGGGCCGCGCATTGGCGGTGGCGGTGCGCGCGAGCAGCATGGCGCGGATCGATTGCTCGCCGTCCGTGCCGATCGCACCACGCGCGACGTGCACTTTGCCCAGATAGGTGCCCGTCGCCGTGCCGCCGAGCACCGAGCGCACGACCTGCCGGCTCACAGCATCGGGCTCCAGATGGCGCACCTCGGTCACGATCTCGAGCGTCTGTGCGCCCCCACCGATCTGCGCCGCGCCGAAGTGGAACGATGCGCCCTTGCCGAGCGTGGCGGTCACGGCAATGCGGCCATAAGCGCCGCCAGCGTTGAGCACACGCAAATCGAACGATGCGCCGTCCTCGATTGTGATGGCGATATCGCGCACCTCAGCGCTGTCAGACAGCGCAGTGATCGCCAGCGCCTCACTTTGCCCAGCGGGCACATGGATCACGTGCGGCGTGATCGGCCAGAGCGGCGCGAGCGACGCCAGATCGGCGTAACGGAAAGCTTCGTCCTTGCGGGTAGGGAGCGCCAAACTAGCCAAGGGGCACCTCACAGCGCACCATCGGGATCGGTGCTTCGGAAACCTTGGCACCGCTGCGCTCCAGCACATGGAGTACCATCATCTTGCCATCCGGGCTCAGCGCATAGTCCGCTGTCAACGCCACCCCAAAATCGTCGTCGCTTTCGCGAACAAGAAGATGCCGCGCACTCAGTGTATCGACCGATTTGACCACGCCCCAATAATCGCCCTCGGTGTTCATCGGCCCGGTCACGATCCGGCGGGCGTATTTGTCTGCGCAGGCCGCTGCGGAGGGCGCCCAATCGCCGTGGAACGCAGGCGGCATTATGGCCGGCGGCGGGGCCGGAGCAGGGGCTGCGTCCGCGGCCTGCGCCGCAGCCGCAAGGGCGAGCAGCAGGCTCATGCCGCCACCGCCTCGTAGCCGTTCTCTTCGAGTTCCAGCGCCAGTTCCGCCCCGCCCGATTTCACGATACGCCCACCCGCGAGCACGTGCACGAAGTCGGGCTTCACGTAATCGAGCAGGCGCTGGTAATGCGTGATCAGCAGCACGGCCTTGTCGGGCTTCCTCATGATCGCATTGATGCCTTCGCCGCAGATGCGCAATGCGTCGATATCGAGGCCGCTATCGGTCTCGTCCAGGATCGCCAGCTTGGGCGCGAGGATGCCCATCTGCACCATCTCGGCGCGCTTCTTCTCGCCGCCCGAAAAGCCCACGTTCACCGGGCGCTTGAGCATGTCCATGTCGAAGCGCAGCAATGCCGCCTGCTCCTTGGCCAGCTTGATGAACGCCGCGCCGGAAAGCGGCTCTTCCCCGTGCACCTTGCGCTGCGCGTTGAGCGCTTCGCGCAGGAACTGCAGGTTCGAAACGCCCGGAATTTCGACCGGATACTGAAAGCCCAGAAACAGCCCCGCCGCCGCGCGCTCGTGCGGCTCCAGCGCGAGCAGATCCTGCCCGTCGAACAGAGCGCTGCCGCCGGTCACTTCATAGCCGGGCCGCCCGCCGAGCGTATAGCCCAGCGTCGACTTGCCCGCGCCGTTCGGTCCCATAATCGCATGGATCTCGCCCGCGTTCACGGTGAGCGAAAGGCCCTTGAGGATCGGCTTGTCCGCAACCGTGGCGGAGAGGTTTTCAATCTTGAGCATCAGGAACGCACTTTCAGGGGCGGGTGGCGGTCATCGCCGCGGCCCATAATTGGTCCGGGGCCGGGCGCGCTGCGCGGCCCAACTGGCTTTCATTTCGTCGATAATCTTGGCGACGACGCTGTCCACATCATTGAGCACCGCGAGCGCCGGATAGCGCAGCAGCTTGATGCCGACTTCGGCCAGGCTCTTGTCGCGGCGGTGGGCTACTTCAGGGGCAACGTCCAATTGCTCGTCGATCTCGATCGCGATCTTGAGCGGCTGGCAGGCGAAAGCGACGATGGCAGAGCCGATCACCACCTGCCGGCGGAACTTGAAGCCGCCCGCATCAGCTTCCGCCAAGGCTTCAGCCAGCACGGTCTGCGCCTGCGTCGGGTTGCGGCGCATCTCGCGCGCGGCATCGTGCAAGGTATCGAGCCGCGATTCAGTGATCGCCCAGCCGCGCCCCTTCTTCTGCAGGGCAGGCGCTGCAGCGCGCTCCGCAGGTGGACGGATGGAGAGGCGTTTCTTGGCCGTGAGTGCGAAGCGCTTATGCACGCGGTCCACCAAAGTGCCATCGCTCAGCGGCACGCCCTCGGTCACGCCATGATCGACAAAGCCCTGCCGCGCATAGAACGTCAGCCCACCGCTGTTGTCCGCCCGGATCGTCGCGTTGATCGCGCTCAGCCCCAGCTCCGCCGCGCGTTTGGCCGTCGCCGTAAACAGCGCGCTGCCGATCCCGCGCTGCGTGCCGCCGACGCGTGCAAAGGTGGCGATATCGCCCACATCATCAGGGAGGCCCGGATAGCGTCCCAAGGTCTGGAAGCCGAGCAAAGTGCCGTCCTCATCCTCTGCGGCAAAGCAGCAGTGGACGTTCGGCCCGGTCAGATAAGTGTCGTCCAGCGCGTCGGGCGTGAACGGCACTTCCAGCGCGGTCGTGCCGCCCGCCGCGATCACCGCGTTGAGCAGTTCCGCAAGGCCGTCTGCGTCGTCAGGCGCTACATCGCGCACGGTGAGAGTTTCGGCTGACATCACCAAACCCACTTTCTTTGGTCACCCCGGACTTGATCCGGGGCCCCGCCTGCCGCCAACGCCGCGCCCGAAAGGCAGCTTGACCCCGGATCAAGTCCGGGGCGGCGAGGAAGAAGGTTTGGCAAAAGAGTGCAGATCACCCGACCGACCCCTCAAGCGAAATCCCAAGCAGCTTCTGCGCCTCCACGGCAAACTCCATGGGCAACTGCTTGAGCACCTCACGCGCGAAGCCGTTGACGATCAGCGCGATGGCGTCTTCCTGCGCGAGGCCGCGCTGCATCGCGTAGAATAGCTGGTCGTCCGAGATCTTGCTCGTGGTCGCCTCGTGCTCGATGGTCGCCGAAGGATTGCGAACTTCGATGTAGGGCACGGTGTGCGCGCCGCATTCGGCGCCCAGCAGCAGCGAATCACACTGGGTGAAGTTGCGCACGCCCTCGGCCTGCGGGGCGACGCGGACGAGGCCGCGGTAAGTGTTGTTCGATTTGCCCGCGCTGATCCCCTTGCTGACGATGGTCGAGCGTGTGTTCTTGCCGTTGTGGATCATCTTGGTGCCGGTATCGGCCTGCTGGTAATTGTTGGTCACCGCCACCGAATAGAACTCGCCGACCGAGCCTTCACCATTGAGCACGCAGCTGGGATACTTCCACGTGATCGCCGAGCCGGTTTCCACCTGCGTCCACGAAACCTTGCTGCGCGCGCCCTGGCACAGCGCGCGCTTGGTCACGAAGTTGTAGATCCCGCCCTTGCCGTTGGCATCGCCGGGATACCAGTTCTGCACGGTAGAATACTTGATCTCAGCATCGTCGAGCGCGACCAGCTCCACGACCGCAGCGTGCAGCTGGTTCTCGTCGCGCATCGGCGCGGTGCAGCCTTCGAGGTACGAGACATGGCTGCCCTTGTCGGCCACGATCAGCGTGCGCTCGAACTGTCCGGTATTCTCCGCATTGATGCGGAAATAGGTCGAAAGCTCCATCGGGCAGCGCACGCCCTCAGGGATGTAGACAAAGGTACCGTCCGAAAAGACCGCGCAATTGAGCGCCGCGAAGTAGTTGTCCTGCATGGGCACGACTTTACCCAGCCACTTGCGCACGTGATCGGGGTATTCGCGGATCGCCTCGCTGATCGAGCGGAAGATCACGCCTGCCGATTCGAGCTCCTTGCGGAACGTGGTCGCGACCGAAACGCTGTCGAACACCGCATCGACCGCAACCCGGCGCGCGCCTTCCACCCCGGCGAGCACTTCCTGCTCCGCCAGCGGAATGCCGAGCTTTTCGTAGATGCGCAGGATTTCCGGATCGACTTCGTCAAGGCTGCCGAGCTTGGGCTTGGCCTTGGGCGCAGCCCAGTAATAAGCGTCCTGGTAGTCGATTGGCGGCACGTTGAGCTTCGCCCAGTCGGGCGTGGGCATGGTCAGCCAATGGCGATAGGCCTTGAGCCGCCATTCGAGCATCCATTCCGGCTCGTCCTTCTTGGCCGAGATATAGCGCACAGTGTCTTCCGACAGGCCCTTGGGGCCATATTCCTGCTCGATGTCCGAAGACCAGCCGTGCTCGTAGTCCGCCACGCGCGCGGCGGCATCGCGTGCGGCCTGATCCTTGATTTCGACCTGCTCGTTCATGCGGGCACCGTAAGATTTGAGGGAGCCAGACTGGACGGGACTGGCCGCGAAAGCTGGGTGAGCGAAACGCCTGCCAGCGCGCCGCGCAGCGCCGCGTCAATCGCGGGCCAGTGCGGGCGCACCGTGCAGTCGGCTTCAAGCGTGCAATCGTGGCGGCCATGCACGCTGCACGGCGTCATCGCGATCGGGCCTTCCACCGCCTCGACAATGTCGGCCAGCGTGATCGCCGCCGCCGGACGCGCCAGCTTGAGCCCGCCGCCCAGCCCGCGCACAGATTTGAGCAGACCTGCTGCCGAGAGTTTGCTGACCAGCTTCTGCACGGTCGGCACCGGCAGCCCGGTCTCATCCGCCAACTGCTGCGCAGAAACCCGCGCGCCGCCGGCGTGATGCTGGCCGCAATGGCGCGCAGCGGCGCTCATCGTCACGACGGCATAGTCGGCCATGCTCGAAAGTCGCATCGCATGTTCCCGAATTGCGCCCGATT
>CANEVG010000095.1 GCA_947442095.1 Sphingomonadaceae bacterium | reverse complement strand
TCGCTGGAGGACCATCTCGCTGAGCCAGATGGCGCCAATCGGCCATGGCTGGCGCTGTTCGATCTCGACGGGTTCAAGCATATCAACGATACCTATGGCCATTCTGCCGGTGATCATGTGCTGCGCACGGTCAACACCCGCCTTGGTGTAGCCCCGGGCGTCACGGCGCATGGCCGCTTGGGCGGAGATGAGTTCGCCATCCTGTTTGATGCGGCCTTCGATGCCGAAGCCGTGATGGTAGCGGCGCGTAACCTGTCTGCTGCGATCCGCGAGCCAATTGCGTACAACGGAGCGACCTTGCGGCTGTGCGGCTCGATCGGCTTGCACCGCCTTCAGGGCGCAACGGCATCGGCCTGCCTCGAACGGGCGGATTCGGCGCTCTACAAAGCCAAGGAGCTGGGCGACGGCACGATCATGTCGTTCGGGCCGGACGATGAAGTGGCGCTCCAGCGCCGCATTGCCGTGACGCGCCAGTTCAACGACTGCACGTTGGAGGACCGGCTAAAGCTGCTCTACCAGCCGATCTATGATTTCCGCAGCGCCCGCGTGGTGGGCATGGAGGCGCTGGCCCGCTGGTCGCCTGACGGCGTCCAATGGCAGGCTCCCGGCGAGTTTCTCGCGGTGGCCGATGCCACCGGGCGCACGGGCGAGCTGACCCGGCTGGTGCTGGCGCGCGCGTTGGCCGAATGCCGTCCGTGGGAGACCGGGCTTGAGGTAGCGATCAATCTCGGCGCGCGCGATGTGGTGCGCGATGGCACCGCCGAAACGATCGCGGAAATCGTGGCCGAGGCCGGTGTGAGCCCTTCGTCGGTCATGCTCGAAGTGACCGAACGGGCGCTTCAGCTTGACCCCAAGCGGGCTGCGGCGCAGCTCATCGCTTTTCGCGAGCAGGGTTTCCGCATCGCGCTTGACGATTTCGGTGCCGGTTGGTCAAGTCTTTCGCAGCTGCGCGATCTGCCGCTGGACCGGATCAAGCTCGACCGCGAGTTGGCAGGCGCGCTTTCGACCGATCCGGGCGCGCGGGCCGTGACCGGCATGATCGTCGCGCTCGCATGGCAACTGGGCATCGGCTGCTCGATCGAGGGCGTGGAGAGCGAAGCACAGGCAGAAGCGGCACGGGCGCTGGGCATCAACCTGATGCAGGGCTATCACTTCGGACGGCCTGAACCTGCGGAGACCGCGCTCAGCCGTTACCGACAAGCCGTGGCGTGATTTGCCGCCTTTCGGCTAACAGTGCGCGTCGGGTAAGGTCACTTCGCGCAGCGCGCCCGGCGGGTTGATCCGGCGGAACAGGCGGCCCCGCTCGCTCCACAGCACCAGCACCAGCGTGGCGATCCCGCAGCCCAGAAACGCGAGCGCCAGCGGGCGCGCGGTGCCATCATAAGCAAGGCCGAACACGATCCCGAGGCCCGAGCCGATCACCATTCGCAGGAACGCCTGCACCGAACTGGCAGCGCCTGCCATGTGCGGGAAAGCCTGCAGCGCGATCGATCCGAAGTTCGCGCCGATGAAGCCGACCATGCAGATGTTGATCGCCATGACCGGCATGAACTGGAGCAGCGATTCGTTTGGTTGACCCGCCAGCCAGACCTGCAGCGCGCTGAGCAGGATCGAGATCAGCACGGCAGCGTGCGAAACCCGCCGCGCGCCGAAGCGTTCGACGATGCGCGAGTTGAAGAAGCTGGCGAAGGCCATGCACAGCGCAGTCGCCCCGAAAATCAGCGGGAACAGCGCGCCTGCGCCGAAATGCTCGCCCACCAGTTGCTGCGCGCAATTCACATAGCCGAACAGCGCCCCCATGATGAGGCCCGCACCCACGACATAGCCGAACGAGGCCCGGTCTGCGGCAGCGGTGATCATGTTCGTGGCAATGGCCATTGGCCGGATCGGCTGGCGATTGGCTGGATCGAGGGTTTCCTCTAGCCGGAAATAGACCCAGAGCGCGACGAGGAGCGACATCACTGCCAGCAGCGCGAAAATCCAGCGCCAGCCTGCCACCAGCAGCACTGCCTGGCCGATGGTGGGCGCAACCATCGGCACGAGCATGAAGATCACCGAAATGATCGACATCTGACGCGCCATGGCATCGCCGCCATGGCGATCACGGATAATCGCGCTGGGCAGCACCGCCAGCCCCGCGCTGCCGATGGCCTGCGCCGCGCGCAGCGTCAGCAGCGTGGTGAAATCCTGTGCTAGCGCGCAGCCGAGCGAAAGCACGAGATAGATCGCGAAGCTCACGAGCAGCACCGGACGGCGACCATAACGATCTGCCAAAGCCCCCGGAATCAGCGCGCCCAGCCCCGCCGAGATAAGAAAAATCCCCACAATCAGCTGCCGCTGGTTGGGGTCTCCCACCTTGAGATCGGTCGCGATCTGGCCAAGCGCGGGCAGCATGGCATCGATGGCAAGCGCCTGTAGCGCCATAGTCATCGCCATCAGCACCACGAACTCGCGCGGGCCCATGCCAGACTTGGCCTGTGCGGCAAGGGAAGCTGTTGGAGCAGGTGACATTGCCTGTGCCTATAGGCATGTCGGCAAGGTGTTCCCAGCGCTTTATGCTGCACTGCGAAAAGGGGTAGTATGCCGGGCATGAACGCCGGGCCTGCACCAGAATCAGATGATGAAGAGACCGCCCAGGGGCTGCGCAAGGTCATCCATATCGACATGGATGCGTTCTTCGCCGCCGTGGAGCAGCGCGACAATCCGGCGCTCAGGGGCAAGCCCGTGGCGGTCGGCGGCTCGTCCGCCCGCGGCGTGGTGGCAGCGGCTAGCTATGAGGCAAGGATGTTCGGCGTGCGTTCGGCCATGCCTTCGGTGCGGGCGGCGCGGCTGTGTCCCGATCTCGTTTTCTGCCCGCCACGGTTTGAAGTCTACAAGGCGGTCTCGCGCCAGATCCGCAGCGTTTTCGTGCATTTCACCCCCCATGTCGAGCCGCTCTCGCTCGACGAGGCTTATCTCGACGTGACCGACGACTTGCGCGGGATCGGTTCGGCCACGCGGATTGCCGAACTTATCCGCCAGCGCATCCGCGCCGAAACCGGGCTGACCGCGAGTGCTGGCGTCTCCTACAACAAGTTCCTCGCCAAGCTGGCGAGCGATCAGAACAAACCTGATGGTTTGTGCGTGATCCGCCCGGGCGAGGGCTCGGCCTTCGTGGCGCGGCTGCCGGTGGCGCGGTTCCACGGCGTGGGGCCGCGCGGGGCAGAGAAGATGGCTTCACTCGGCATCCAGACCGGCGCGGATCTTGCCGCAAAGGATCTGGCGTTCCTGCGCAGCCATTTCGGCAGCCAGGCTGATTATCTCTACCGGGCCGCGCGGGGCATCGACTTGCGCCGCATCCGCGCCGATCGACCGCGCAAATCGGTGGGCGGGGAGCGGACGTTCGAGCACGACATTTCAACCGGCCCGGCGCTGCGCGAGGCACTGGAGCGGATCATTACCATCGTGTGGGAGCGCATCGAGCGCAGCGGCGCGAAGGGCCGCACGGTGACGCTCAAGCTGAAAGACACGGTGTTTCAGACGATCACACGCGCGCGTTCGCAGGCTCTGCCGGTGGCCGATGAAGCCGAGTTTGCGGCGGCAGCGCGGGCATTGCTTGATAGCGTGCTGCCCCTGCCGCAGCCAGTGCGGCTTATGGGCCTCACGCTTTCGGCGCTTGAGGGTGAGGCCGCGCCCCCCGCCAGCGTGGAGGCGGGGCAGGGCACGCTACCGTTCTGAGGCTTGCCAGGCGCGCCATTGGGCAAGGCCGACGTGTACGCTGATCCCGGTCGCTGGCGGCAGGGCACCGAGGCTGAAGAACGCCGCCTCGGCAATCTCGCGGCCATCGGGCCGGGGTGTGCCGCTGGTCCGGCCGGCGACAAGTTCCACACGGTTGCGCCAGCCGCCTGGCATCACGCGCAGGTCGGTGCCGATCCAGCATGCGCCGTGCAGCTGGCAGCCGGTTTCCTCAGCCAGTTCGCGCGCGCTTGCGGCCACCGGGTCTTCCCCGCGCGACAGGCCGCCGCCGGGCAGCAGCCAGCAACCCGGTTGATGATAGCTGTGGCGCACCAGCAGCATCCGGTCGGCGGGGTCGAAGGCCAGCACAAGGCATCCGCGCACCTCGCGGCCCAGCAAGCCCCACATTCGCAGCCGCACGCGCTGGCCTGCCCGCAGCAGCAGGCGGTGCAGCGGGGCCGGGAGCCGATCGAGCATGGCGGGTCTTGCTTGCTGTCAGGTGCGTGCGGTCAGGAGCGTGCAATCAGGCGAGGATCGAGCTCAGGAACCACACCCGCTGCTGGGCCTGGTCGGTCCAGTCGTCCGCCATGCCATCGGTGGCGTTGTCGCCCGCATCGCCGGCTGCCGCCTTGACCGCGCGGATCCGCTCCACCAGCCTGGCGTTGTCATCACGCAGCGCCCGCACCATGGCCATCGCGACCAGCCCCTCGCGGTTGTCGTCCGCGATCACGGTGTGGTTGGCTATCGAACCGATCGAGGTGAGCGTGGCTCCGCCATTCTTGCGCACCCGCTCTGCAATCGTGTCGGTCAGTGCGAAAATCTCGGTCGCCTGCGTATCGAACAGCAAGTGCAGATCGTGAAACTGCGGGCCCTTTACATGCCAGTGGAAGGCCTTGGTCTTGAGATAGAGCGCAAAGCAATCGGCCAGCAGGCCGTTAAGGCTGTCAATCAGGGACTTGGTGGTGTTGTCGCCGGGCATTTGGTCGGTCCTTGGAAACGAGTCTCGTGATACCGTGTTAAACACCAGAACGAGCGCAAAGTTTCGCGCATTTTTGCGACTTTGCGGATAGATATTGTCGATCAGGTGGCGCGCGGTGCCATGCGCAGGATGGCACTGCCTAGCAGCGCGGAGACCAGCGAACCGGCCAGCACGCCGACCTTGGCGTCCTCGATCAGTTCGGGCGCGCCGGGAAAGGCCAGCGCGCCGATGAACAGGCTCATCGTGAAGCCGACCCCGCACAGCAGCGCCATGCCCCACAGGTGGAGCAGGCCTGCTCCGGCGGGCCGCATGCCAAGCCCCGCGCGCTCGCAGCCCAGCACCGCCAGCATGATGCCGGCCTGTTTGCCCACGATCAGGCCCAGCGCGATGCCCAGCGGCAGCGGTGCCAGCGGATCGCCCGAACCCAGCGCGACCCCTGCGTTGGCAAGGCCGAACAGCGGGACAATCAAGAAGCCGCTGACCCCGATCAACGCGTGTTCCAGCCGAAGTAGCGGGCTATCTCCGCGCTTGTCGAGCGCCAGTGGTATGGTGAAAGCGGCCAACACGCCTGCCACTGTGGCGTGGACCCCGGAATGGAGAACCGCGAGCCACAAGCCCGCGCCAAGAACGAGATAGGGCGTCACGTGCCGCACACCGATGCTGTTCATTGCGGCAAGTACCGCAAACAGGGCGGCTGCCAGCGCGAGCCAGACCAGCTTCACCGAGGCGGTGTAGAACACGGCAATGACCGCAATCGCACCAAGGTCATCTACAACCGCAACGGTCAGCAGAAACAGGCGGATCGAAGGCGGAATGCGCCGTCCCAGAAGGGCCAGGACACCCAGCGCGAAGGCAATGTCAGTGGCCGCCGGGATCGCCCAGCCGTGGCTGAGCCCCGGTTGGGCCCCCGTGACCGCCAGATAGACCAGCGCGGGCGCGGCCATTCCCGCTACTGCCGCGATCACAGGCAGCCGCCGCCGCGCACTGTCTGCCAGTGTGCCCATGAAGAATTCGCGTTTGATTTCAAGACCCACAACGAAGAAGAACACGGCCATCGCGCCATCATTGATCCAGTGGTGTAGGCTGGTCAGCGGGCCGATCGGAGTCCAGGCAAGGGGGTGTTCAAACAGGTCGTGCCAGGCATGGGCCAACGGGGAATTGGCCAGCCCCAACGCAATCGCGGCACAAGCCATCAGGACCATCCCAGGCGCAGCCTCGCTGGTTGCCAAGGCCTTGCGCCTACCGCCATGGCTTTGGTTTTTAACCATTTTCGAAGCAGTCCTTACGTTACGTTACGTTATGTTACGTTGCATTTGGCGCGGATCAGGAATGCAACCGAGGGGGGTGTAGTGCCATTCTCGGCGCGAGGGCAAGCAAAGCTCAACCTTGCGCCGGCAAGCGCGGTCCAGCCGAATGTCTATCTCCGTGCGGCGGCGCCGCTGGCCGCCCCGGTGCGGCAAGGCGAAGGCGTGCTGGGCCTTATGGTGCGCCCGGTCCGGCGGCTCCCGTTTTCGGTCATGGGCCAAGTGCGCATGCAGGACAACGGCGGGGAGTTCCGCGTCCGGCCGGTGATCATGGCGGTCCGCGAACTGCCGCCCATGCGTCTGCCGATGGCGTCTGAGGCCGAGCTCTGTGCCTAGGCCGGTGGGGGTACGGTTCCACCGTGTTCTCCGATATCGCAGCGGCGGCGCAGGGCTGTGTCGCAGTTCCAGCGCCCGGCGTGAAGCTGCGGTTAGGCGGCGGGCTGTGGAGCGGCGGCAAGCGCGGCGCGTCTCGATCTCGAGCGGCGGCTCGAGATGCGCGGGATGCTGGGGCCGGAAACCCGCCAGATCGAGGTCCGGCTTGCAATAGACTGGCGGTTTCGTGTTGCCGGGGAGGCGGAGCCGGGGCCTGGCCCGGCGCTGACGCTGGCGGCTGGATTCTGATCGCGAAAAAACCGACCTCCGGCGTTCCCAAGCGGCAGCGGACCCGCTACCCTAAGGGGCAGGATGGATGTGTATCTCCCCATCGCGAATCTCTCGGTCAATGGCCTGGTCATCGTCGTGCTTGGCGCGCTGACCGGCCTGCTGTCCGGCATGTTCGGCGTCGGCGGCGGGTTTCTGACCACGCCGCTGCTGATCTTCTATGGCGTGCCGCCGACGGTGGCTGCGGCCTCAGCTGCCAGCCAGGTAACCGGGGCCAGCGTTTCGGGCGCATTCGCCCATGCCCGGCGCGGCGGGATCGATTATCAGATGGGCGGCGTGCTGGTGGCGGGCGGGGTGATCGGCACCGGGCTTGGCGCGCTGCTGTTCCGTGTGCTGCAATCGCTCGGCCAGATCGATACCGTGATCAGCATTCTCTATGTGCTGATGCTGGGCGGGATCGGCGGCTTGATGGCGCATGAAAGCCTTGGCGTGCTGCGCGCTGAACGATCGGGCAAGCCCTTGCCGCCGCGCAAGCGCCGCCATCATCCGCTGGTCGCCAGTCTACCGCTTCGCTGGCGGTTCTATCGCTCCGGGCTCTACATTTCGCCGCTTGCGCCCCTGCTGCTGGGCATGTTCACCGGCATTCTCACGATGCTGATGGGTATCGGCGGCGGCTTCATTCTGGTGCCGGCGATGCTCTATATCCTTGGCATCGGGGTCAATGTCGTGGTCGGCACATCGCTGTTCCAGATCCTGTTCGTGACCATGGCAACGACGATGATGCACGCGCTGACAACGCGCGCGGTCGATATCGTGCTGGCCGTGCTGCTGCTGATCGGCTCGGTCTCGGGCGCACAAGTCGGCGCGCAGTTTGCACAGAAGGCTAAGCCCGAGCATTTGCGCCTGATCCTTGCGGTGGTCGTGCTTGCCGTGGCGGCGCGCATGGCGCTCGGGCTGGGCTACCGGCCGGACGAGATCTACACGTTCGTAACGCAATGAACTGGTGGCGTATCCCGGCTCTGGCGTTGTGCCTGGTGCTGTGCGGCGGCGCGCGCGATCCCATTCTCGTGCCGGAAATCTCGCAGCACGAGATTCAGGTGCGGCAAGGCTTCACCGGCGCAGACCTGCTGCTGTTCGGCGCGATCCTTACGCCGGAAGGCAACCGCGCTGCTGGCGATTATGACATCGTCGTGCTGCTCGAAGGGCCGGCGCGCGCGATCACGGTGCGTGAGAAGAAGCAGGTCGCGGGGATCTGGGTCAATGCCAGCAGCACCGAGTTCCGCTCTGCACCCAGCTTTTATGCGCTCGCCGCGTCCCGTCCGATTGCCGCAATGGTCGATGGCAAGACCGCCGCGATCTATGAACTCGGGCTCAAATGGCTCCAGCTCTCGCCGGTCGGGGTGATCGATCCGGCTGAACAGAAGCGCTTTTCAGATGGCCTCGTTGATCTGATGCGCCGACAGGGGCTCTATCAGCAGAACGAGAAAGCTGTGCAGATCAGTGGCCAGGTGCTCTATCAGGCACGTATTTCGCTGCCCTCCAGCGTGCAGACCGGAACCTACACGGCCGAGACTTTTGCCGTGCGTGATGGCCGGGTTGTCGCCTCGGCCATCACGCGCGTCACTGTTCGCAAGGAGGGCTTCGAGCGGCTCGTCGCGGCCAGCGCCGAACAATACGGCTTCGTCTATGGGCTGTTTGCGGTGATCGTCTCGATCTCGATGGGGTGGATCGCCGGGCGGCTGTTCGCACTGATCTGACCAAACGGCTCCTGCATCTCTCCACGCCCTGAATTAAGTGGTTATCAACCGGCTCATACTAGGTGAAAGGCTGCGAGTGCCTCTTCAGGCGGGGATTAGGTGGCGATGACAGAGATGAACATCAACGGCCTAGAAGGTGCAAGCAGAGCGACCGCTGCCGACCTCACGGCGAATACCGCTCACCCGGGTGTGCCCACAGAACCCCGCGCCGCACCGCGCCCGGCGGCTGCCGAAAATGCTCGCCGCCCCATCGGTTATGTGCTCGATGTGTCGGGCTCAGGCAGTTCGATCGGGCTCGATCTGACGCGGCTTGAAGAATGCATGGCCGACAAAGACCCTTCGATTTCACTGTGCGGTCAGGTCGGCAGCCAGCTCAAGATCCGGGTTAACGGGGGTTGGTTGCTCGCCAGCGTGCGTACCCAGCGGCAGGATATGACTGCTGGCCACGACGGTGTGATCATTGCGCAGATCGATTTCCTCGGCGAAGGCGATGAAGAGCGCCTTACGGGCAAGATCGGCGGTTTCCGCCGCGGTGTGACGCGCTACCCGGTCCCCGGCTCGCCGATCTACCCCGCCACCAGCACCGACCTTCGTCAGATCTACGCCAGCGACGGGCGTACCAACGTCACCATCGGCACGGTTTTCCCGACACGCGATATTCGCGCCGGACTTTACGTCGATGCGCTGCTGGGCAAGCACTTCGCTCTGCTTGGTTCGACCGGCACTGGCAAATCGACCAGCGCCGCCCTCATCCTCCATCGCATCTGCGAACTGGCTCCCCAAGGCCATATCGTGATGATCGACCCGCATGGCGAATACATGCAGGCCTTCCGCAACATTGGCCAGCTGCTCGACGTTTCGAACCTCAACATGCCCTATTGGCTGATGAACTTCGAGGAACACTGCGAGGTGTTCCTGACCTCGACCGGCACCGATCGGCAGATCGATTCGGACATTTTCGGCAAATGCCTGCTGCAAGCGCGCCACAAGCACCGGCTGGCCGAACGAATCGGCAAGATCACCGTTGATTCGCCCATTCCCTATCTGCTGTCCGATCTGATCAACTTGCTGAACAACGAGATGGGCAAGCTCGACAAGGGTCACAACTCCGTCCCCTATCAGCGTATCAAGACCAAGATCGAGGAAATCCGGGGCGATCCGCGCTACCAGTTCATGTTCTCGGGCATGCTGGTGGGTGATACCATGGCCGAATTCGTCGGCCGCGTGTTCCGCCTGCCCTCACACGGCAAGCCGATCTCGATCATCGATGTCTCGGGCGTCCCGTCCGAAATTACCTCGACCGTGGTGGCGGTGCTCTCGCGCCTCGTCTTCGACTATGCGATCTGGTCGCGCGATGAGGAAACCCGCCCGATCTTGCTGGTCTGCGAAGAAGCGCACCGTTACGTGCCTGCCGAGAAGAACTCCGACGGGTCTTCGGTGGGCCGCATCCTTTCGCGCATCGCCAAGGAAGGCCGCAAATACGGCGTTTCGCTGGGCCTGATTACGCAGCGCCCGTCAGACCTTGCCGAAGGCGTGCTCAGCCAGTGCGGCACGATCATCGCCATGCGCCTCAACAACGAACGCGATCAGGCCTTCGTGAAAGCCGCCATGCCTGAAGGCGCGCGCGGCTTCCTCGATTCTATCCCGGCGCTGCGCAACCGCGAGTGCATCATCTGCGGCGAAGGCGTCTCGATCCCGATCCGCGTCGCCTTTGATGATCTCGCCGCCGAACTGTGCCCGGCCTCGGCCGACCCTTCGTTCTCCGAACTGTGGGTCCGCACGGGCGGTGAGGAAATGGCCGTGGAGCGAACCGTGCTGAGGTGGCGCGCTCAGTCGCGATAAGGGTTTGAGAGCCTCCGGCAGGCAAGGTTTATTGCCCTTGCATCCCATGAATTTGACGCATGATC
>CANEVG010000094.1 GCA_947442095.1 Sphingomonadaceae bacterium | reverse complement strand
GTGCGATCTTCACCCAAGCCACGCAGATCAAGCAACTGCACGCCGACACGGCCAAAATCGGCGTTTGAACCTGCCGTTCGCGCGCCCGACAAGGAGTTCAGCAGCGCTGGGTTCTGCGCTAGCGTTTCCACGATCTGGATATTGCCGGCTTGTCGCAATGTCTCGGCAGTAATCGCCACCAACGGGTTGGGGGTATCGTAACCGGCACGTTGCTGGATCCGGCTGCCTGTCACGACAATGGCTTGCTCATCGGTCTCAGCGGCGCTTTGCGCGGCAACGGTGCCGGGAGCCTGCGCGTCCTGCGCAAAAGCCGGCGCGCAAGCAAGTGCAAGTGCGACCGCAAAAGGCGCGGCACCCGCCTTCAGCGCGGTGATGTTGGTGGTCTTCACGTGTCCAATCCCTTCGGTGAGCAGCCTGCCTGCTGCCGGTTGCCGGAAGATTTCCGCGATGACTTTGGCGCGTCCCGCTCGATCTTTGCAAGGCATGACAGACAGCGCCCGGCGACCTCCTTATACGTTGGGGGCTACTGAAAGATTACCAGCAGCTGTTGGAAGGACGTTCATCGTTGTTGCACCACATCGGTTAAGCCCTGTTGCAGATAGGCAACACGATGTCAGCCACAGGCAACGTAAAGGAATTCTCGAAGCTGCATATCGCGAGATCGGATGTTACGATGGATGGACCGATTCGGGAGCTTTTGTTGCGAAAGTTTCTCGAGTTAGAAACAATCGTACGCGTTTGCGGTATCTTCAGCGACCACCCGGCGCGAACAACTGCGGGTCCAGGCGCCGCTTGTTCCATGTCAGCGCCCAGTGCAAATGTGGTCCGCTGGCACGCCCGGTCATGCCGACATGACCAAGCAATTGCCCCTGCACGACACTTTCGCCTTCATGCACCACGAGATGCGAGCAATGGAGGAAGGCCGAGTTCAGGCCCATCCCGTGATCCACGATCAGCAGATGGCCTTCGAGCGTGAACGGCACCTGAGCCGCCGCCAATGTGACCACGCCATCAGCCGGAGCGCGGATTTCCGCACCCGCAGGCGCTGCAAGATCAATGCCGGCGTGATAGGCGCCGGGCTCACCGCGATAAATGCGCTGCGCGCCGAACAGGCCTGATATCCGTCCGGCAGCAGGCCAGACCATCGCCTGCCGCCAACCACCAGCCGCGCTGCCCTTGGCCCGGGCCGCGCCGATCTGCGCCAATTCTCCTGCTCGCCGCAACTTGAAGGCGGCATCCGGCAGCTTGCCGGGCCGCCTGGCGACATTGACAGATTCGATGCGCCATTGGCGTGGTATGATGGCAAGCGGCATTGAAAGGCTCATTCCATCGGCAGCCGTCACGGCAATCGTCACTGCCCGAGGCGCGTCACGATCAAACGCGGCGAAAAATCCGCCGTCAGGCGCCAATGCCAGGGCTGCACCATCCAGCGTGACGCTGCGCGTACCTGGCGGCGCGACACCGCGCAGCCAGCCGCCTTGGGCCAGCGTCCCTGTGTATTTGATGCCGCCAATTGCGGTCTGAGCGGCCGCCGGTTGAGGGACAACCGGCAAGGCCGCCTGTGAAGCTGATGAGGCAGGCCCCGCGCTCGCCCCGCACGACGCCAGCAGGACGCACCCCGCAATAGCCCCGCGCAAAGCGCCCGCCTCCGGCGTCACACCTCGTCTAGCAAGCGGCGTGTCGCGATCTCGGCGCTGGCATAGGCCTCCTGCCGCTCCACGCTCCAGTAGCGCAGCAGATCGAGCCCGATCCGCGCGCCGCTCACCGCGCACAGAACATGATCGCCGGGCCCGATCTGACGGAAATGGCTCGGTAGGTAGTGAAGGCGCGCAAGGCGATTGGCAGGGTTCATGAGCATGGCATGCAATCTAGTGCGATGTGCGCCTCAAAGCAATTTAGGTTGCGAATTGCCCGCAGCGGGTGGGCGCAGTCTCGGCGCGCTGCGCGGCGGGGCAGCCGCTGCGGGCACTGCATCGAACACGCCATCGGCGAACTCCAGCCGCAGCAAGGTCTGCTTGTCAGCCATAGTGCGGGAGCGGACCAGCTGCCCCTCACCATCCGTCACCAGCACATATCCGCGCGCCAGAGGTGCCTTGGGATCCAGCGACCGGCGCAAACGATCAAGGCCGATGACTTGCGTCCGCGCAGCCTCGATCCGCTGCAGGACCAGACCGGGTCGAAGCCGCTGCGCTGTCAGCCGTTCGCGCCCCTGCTGCAATCTGGCCGCGAGCACCGCTGGCCGCAGACCCGCAGACCGCTGCGCAAGCAGCGCAGCGGCCAGCCCGGTGCGATGCGCCAGCGCACGGCGGAGCCTGTCGCCCAGATCATCGAGCCGCTGCGCCTGCCCCTCCAGCAAGGCCTGCGGAACCGGCAAGCGGCGCGCGCGCTGCTCCAACCGCTCCCGTGCCAGCGACACTACCCGCACCACCGCGCGCTGCTGCCGTGCGTGGAGATCGGCAAGGCCGGCGACCAGCTCGCCGCGCACCGGCACCGCGATTTCAGCGGCGGCGGTCGGTGTTGGCGCGCGCACGTCGGCGGCAAAGTCGGCCAGCGTTGTGTCGGTCTCGTGCCCGACCGCGCTGATGATCGGGATGGTGCAGCCTGCAATGGCGCGCACCACGTCCTCGTCGTTGAAACACCACAGGTCCTCGATCGAGCCGCCGCCGCGCGCCACGATGACCAGATCGGGGCGCGGGACCGCACCACATGGCTCCAGCGCAGAGAACCCGCGCACCGCCGCCGCAATCTGCCCCGCCGCACCCGGCCCCTGAACCAGCACCGGCCACACCACGACATGCGTTGGAAACCGGTCGCGCAGCCGGTGCAGGATATCGCGAATCACAGCGCCGGTGGGTGACGTCACGACGCCGATCACGCGCGGCAGATAGGGCAATTGCTGCTTGGCGGACGGCGCGAACAGCCCTTCCGTTTCCAGCCGCGCCTTGGTTTTTGCCAGCAGCGCGAGCAGCGCACCCTCGCCGGCAATCTCCATGCGCTCGATCACGATCTGATAGTTCGAGCGGCCGGGATAGGTCGTCAGCTTTCCAGTGGCGACGACCTCGATCCCGTCTTCCGGCATAAAACCGAGCCGCTGTGCCCCGCCGCGCCACATCACCCCGTCCAGCCTGGCACCTTCGTCCTTGAGGCTGAGATAAAGGTGTCCCGATGCTGCGCGCTTCACGCCAGAAAGCTCGCCGCGCACCCGCACATAGCCGAAGCGGTCCTCCACCGTGCGCTTGAGCAGCGCCGAGATCTCGGTGATCGAAAGCGCCGGGGCGTTGTCGCCCGCCGCTTCGCTCGCTAACAGCCCGGCACTGGCTTCATCTCGAAAAGGCGGCATCTCAGGCATGAACATCCTATTGCTCGGTTCGGGCGGCCGCGAACATGCGCTGGCGTGGAAGCTGGCGCAATCGCCGCTGTGCGGCACCCTGTGGGCATCGCCAGGCAATCCTGGCATTCAGGCTCTTCTAAACGCCATGAGCACGCGCGCCAATGCCGCTGCGCCGGGCCGCTGCCTCGTCCTGGACCTGTTCGATCACGGCGCGGTCATAACCTTTTGCCAGAGCCGCGGAATCCATCTCGTGGTCGTCGGCCCCGAAGCCCCGCTCGTCGATGGCCTGGCCGATTCGCTGCGTTCGGCAGGCATCGCGGTGTTCGGGCCAAGCCAGGCTGCGGCGCAACTGGAAGGCTCGAAGGGCTTCACGAAGGACTTGTGCACTCACGCCGGCATCCCGACCGCAGGCTATGTCCGCGCCCGGACCGCAGATGAGGCCCATGCCGCGCTGGCCAGTTTTTCGCTTCCCGTCGTCATCAAAGCCGATGGGCTCGCGGCGGGCAAGGGCGTGGTCATTGCACAGACCGCCGAGGAAGCCGCTGCCACGATCAACGACATGTTCGGCGGGGCATTCGGCGGAGCCGGGACCGAAGTGGTGATCGAGGAGTTCCTCGAAGGTGAAGAAGTGAGCCTGTTCGCCATCACCGACGGCACAGCCATCATTCCTTTCGGCTCCGCGCAGGATCACAAGCGGGTGGGCGAGGGCGATACCGGCCCCAACACCGGCGGCATGGGTGCTTACAGCCCGGCGCCGGTGCTGACCCCGGAACTGGAAGCGCGGGCCATGGCCGAGATCATCGCCCCTACAGTGCGGGCTATGGCCGAAGCCGGGATGCCCTATTCCGGCGTGCTTTTCGCCGGGCTGATGCTGACTGCGGACGGCCCCAAGCTGATCGAATACAATTGCCGCTTCGGCGATCCCGAATGCCAGGTGCTGATGCTGCGGCTGGAAAGCGATCTTGTTGCGCTCTTGCAGGCCACGGCCGAAGGTCACCTCGCGCTCGCTGCCGCGCCAGAGTTTGCCGCCGATAGCGCGATGACCGTGGTCATGGCAGCCAAAGGCTATCCGGCAACCCCCGCAGGCGGTGGACGCATCGACCACATCACCGCAGCCGAAGCGAACGGCGCAAAGGTGTTCCACGCCGGCACGGCCCTCGGCGAAGACGGCGCACTCCTCGCAAAAGGCGGCCGCGTGCTCAATATCACCGCCTTGGGGGCCTCGCTGCAGGAAGCGCGCGACTGCGCCTATGCCGCGCTCGCCGAAATCCGCTTCGAGGACGGCTTCTGGCGGGGCGACATAGGCTGGCGCGAACTCGCCCGCCTCAAAGGCTGAGGTCTGTTCCCCTTACGGGGAAACGGCACGAGCCTTCTCTTCCGCTTCAGGCCAGCTTGGCCGCCACCAGGGCAGCAAGATCGGTCTCGGGCCGCGCGCCATAGTGCGAGATCACTTCCGCCGCGCAGATCGCGCCCAGCCGCAGGCACTCGGCCAAGCTGCGCCCGCGCACGTGGCCAAATAGAAATCCGGCAGCGAACAGATCGCCCGCACCGGTCGTGTCGACCACTTGCGCCACTGGCTCGGCCAGAACATGCACATGCTCGCCGCCGGAAACCGCATGCGCGCCGTTCTCGCTGCGTGTCACCACCAGAGTCGGCACCTTGGGTGAAAGCTGCGCCAGCGCCGCCTCAAAATCGTCGATCCCGGTCAGTGCGGCCAGCTCGTGCTCGTTGGCAAACAGGATATCGATCTCACCCTGATCGATCAGCGCGCGGAAATCATCGCCGTGACGCGCGATCACGAACGCGTCGGACAGGGTGAACGCCACTTGCCGCCCGGCACTCCGCGCAGCGGCAATCGCGCGGCGCATCGCCCGGCGCGGCTCTTCCGGATCCCACAGATAGCCCTCGAGATAGAGCGCCGATGCCGAAGCAATTGTCGCCTCATCCAGCGCAGCCGCAGGAAGGTACTGCGACGCGCCAAGATAGGTGTTCATCGTGCGCTGGCCATCGGGCGTCACGAAGATCAGGCAGCGCGCGGTCGCCGGATCATTGCCGCGTGCCGGGGTGGCGAAATCAATCCCGCCCGCGCGGATATCGTGCGCGAACACTTCACCGAGCTGGTCGTCCGCCACTTGGCCGATAAACGCACACTTCGCGCCCAGCGCGGCAAGGCCTGCCAGTGTGTTCGCCGCCGATCCGCCAGAAATCTCGCGCGCCGGGCCCATCGCCTGATAGAGCGCATGGGCCTGATCGGTATCGATCAGGGTCATCCCACCCTTGGCGAGGCCAAGCCGCGCAATATCGTCTTCCGAGGCCGGCGCCATGACATCGACGATCGCGTTGCCGATGGCGATGACATCGATGGAAGCGGGAACAGCGCTCATGCAGGAACTCCAGATCGTGAGAATATGCGCAGGGCCCGTAGCTGGCGCGGTGCCATGGTGCAATGCTGCGGTGCAGTGAGCGACCCCGGCGTTGACAGGCTGCGGCGCAGCGGCGATTCACCCCTGCGATGAACGGACGCATTCTTCTGCCTTTGCCCGCGCTGCTCGTGCTCGCCGCCTGCAGCGCGTCGGAGCAGGTGCGGCCGCTCCCGTCCCCCCCGCGGCCCACCACCATCCGTCCTGCGCCGCCGCCCATGTTGAAACCGCCCCCGCGCCGCCCGGCACAAGTGCTGGCCGCGCCAGGGCTTCAAGGCGTGATCGGTGCCGATGCGGAGGCGCTGACGCGGCTGTTCGGCACGCCCCGGCTGGATGTGCGCGAAGGCGATGCGCGCAAGCTGCAATGGAGCGGCACCGCCTGCGTGCTCGATGCCTATCTCTATCCGCCTGAAACCGGCACCCGCGCAACGGCGACTTTTATCGATGCGCGGCGCGGGGATGGGCGCGATGTAGATCGCGGCGCGTGCGTGGCGGCGCTCAGGCAGTCGCCGCCACGGCGTTGAACCTTACTCTTCAACCGCGAAGCTGATCTCGGCGTGTTCGCGCAGGCGCTGCACGAGCGACTCTCCCAGCAATGCACCCGGTGTCGCAATCGCGCCCGGAGCCTCGCACAAAAGCAGCGCTATGCCGGTTTCGGCCAGCATCCGGCTGGTGGAACCGTAACCCGGATCATACCGTCCCTTGACGCCATAGCGCAGCGTGCGGCCATCGGGCATTTCGCCGACGAACAGCACGTCGTAGTGCCCGTTCAGTCGTTCCTCCGGGGTCGGTCCTTCGCCCGGAGCCGGATCGTTCGGCCCGCCGATCATCGGCGTCTTCGCCACGTGTTCGGCAATCGCTTGGCCCTGCTCGCCTGGCCCGGTCAGCACCATCTCGTCATAGACGAAGTCCGTGCCATAAGGGTGGCCGCGCAGCAAATTGGTGCGGTGGACGTTCTTGGTGTTGATCACCGCCATGATGAAGGGCGCGGCCCAACTGCCGGTCGCCTCATCCAGAAAGGGCTTGTCACCCGCAGGCTGCTGGGGGCCTTCGAAGCCGGGCGTGAGGCCGAACGGGCTTGTCATGATCGGAATCAGCGAAGGATTGGCCCCAAGCGCCTTCAGCGTCGCGCCAAGGCTGGCTGCCGTGCCGCCGGAGAACCCGCCCTGCATCGCACGAACGCGGCACTTAACCCGCGGCGCGGGAGCCCCGAAGCGCGCCGCGGCCTCCTGCTGCAGCATGAACACGCCCAGATCGAAGGGGATCGAATCGAAGCCCGATGAGAACGCAACCCGCGCGCCAGTCGCCTTGGCTTCCTCATGCAGCGCGTCGACCATCTGGCGCATCCAGACCGGCTCGCCGCAAAGGTCGGCATAGTCGGTGCCGGCCGTAACGCAGGCGCGCAGCACCGGCTCGCCATAGAGTTGATAAGGGCCGACGGTCGTCACCACAACGCGGGTCTGCTCCGCCATCGCCGCGAGACTGGCGGGATCGCTCGAATTGGCCACGATCAGCGGCGTATCCTGTGGCGCGCCGATCAGGTCGCGCACTTCGGCGAGCTTGGCGGCGCTGCGGCCCGCCATCGCCCAGCGCGGGCCTTCGGCGCCATAGTGGTGCGCCAGATACTCGGCGACCAGCCGCCCGGTGTAGCCGGTCGCGCCATACACGATGATATCAAACGGCCGCTCAGCCTTGTTGTTTGCCATGTCTCTCTTCCTGTTTCTGTTGTTTTCAGACTATCTCTAAAGGCGCGGCAAAGTCACCCCGCGCTGCCCCATGTATTTGCCCGCACGGTCGGCATAGCTCACCTCGCACGGTTCGTTGCCCTGCAGGAACAGGAACTGGCACGCCCCCTCGTTGGCATAGATCTTGGCGGGCAGCGGCGTGGTGTTGGAAAACTCCAGCGTCACGTGGCCTTCCCAGCCCGGCTCCAGCGGGGTGACGTTCACGATGATCCCGCAGCGTGCATACGTCGATTTGCCAAGGCAGATCACCAGCACGTCGCGCGGCACGCGGAAATACTCCACCGTGCGCGCCAGAGCGAACGAGTTGGGCGGGATCACGCAGACGTCGGTCTTGCGGTCCACGAAAGAATTGGAATCGAAATTCTTGGGGTCCACCACAGCCGAATTGACGTTGGTGAAAATCTTGAACTCGTCGGCCACGCGCGCGTCATAGCCATAGGAAGAGAGGCCGTAGCTGATGCAGTTCTCGCGCCGCTGGCTCTCCACGAACGGCTCGATCATGCCATGTTCGATCGCCTGCGTGCGGATCCACTTGTCGGATTGAATGGCCAAGACTGCACTCCGGTCAAAAACGGAAAAGAAAACGGCTCAGTCCAGATTGGCCGGACCGAACGCGTGGGGCAAGAGGGTGGAAAGCGGAACGCGTAGCATCGAGGCCGCTGCCGCGCCGATCACTTCGGGATCGGTATCGCCCAGCCGGGCCAGTTCGTGCAGCATCTGGCGGCAGCGACCACAAGGCATCACCGGATCAGGGCCGGGCACAGCCTCGCCCACCGCATCAGGCTTGCCGCCCGCCAACGCCACGGCGATCAACCCGCCGCGCCGGCCTTCGTCCATTGCCTTGGTGATCGCTATGGCCTCGGCGCAAAGCGAGAGGCCATAGCTGGCGTTCTCGACATTGCTGCCGGTTACGATGGCCCCATCGGCAAACATCAGCGCGGCGCCAACGTGAAAGCCCGAATACGGGGCATAGGCGCGGCGCGAAGCCGCACGGGCGCTGGCCGCCAGTATCGCCGCAGCAGCCACATCAAGCCCGCTCACGTCTTCACCACAACCCAGCGCACCGGCCCTGCGACCCCATCGATGCGCAGCCGCGTGGTAGCAGTCCACATCACCCAGGCCCCCGCGGTATAGCCGGGCTCGAAAAAGTCCTGCCGGACCCAGAGATTTCGGTCGACCATGGTGGCCAAATGATAGCGTGCCTCGAAGCTGCGCGATACCATGAGTATGGCCTTAAACTCGGCGTGCTTCTCGATCTGGTTGAGGAACGTGGTCAGTTCGCTCTGCATCGCCGCTTCGCCAGGAGGCGCTGGGCAGGAGCGCGAATCGAGATCGAGCGCGATGGCTGGGGGCAACATCGCCCGATCGCGCGGCACGATGGTCACGAAGTTGGCAGCCTGCGCGTCTGCCGGCGCGCACAGATCATAAACATGGACCGCCCCCACTTTAAGCTTCTGCTCGCGCGCTGCTTCAAGCGCTGCGGTGAAAGCCTCGTCGCGCCGGGCAGGGCCTTCGCTGGCTGTCAGATAGACGAAATCGGCCCCCCGCGCCTTGAGGATCGGCCAATCCACCGGGCCGTCGTGCGTGTCGAGCCAGGCGCCCTGCACCAGAAAACGGGCGCGATCCGGAGTCCAACGCCGCGCTTCCCACCACGCGCCGAGCAGGGCGGCGATCAGCACCAGCAGCACGATCGCCAGCCCCACGCGCCGCCGTGCCGCTTTCCGGTCCTTGCTCATGGTTATCCTGTCAGTCCGGCGGTCTGGCGCTCATCCCCTGATATGCAGCACGCAGATCAGGGTGAACAGCCGCCGCGCGGTGGCAAAATCGGTCTCGATCTTGCCCTCCAGCCGTTCGAGCAGCATTTCAGCCGCCTCGTTGTGGACCCCGCGCCGGGCCATGTCGATCGTCTCGATCTCCTGCGCGGTGGCGCGGCGAATCGCCTGATAATACGAATCGCAGATCGCAAAATAATCACGAATTGGCCGGCGGAACCGGCCGAGACCCAGAACGATGGTCTCCAGCGGCGCGCCGTCATCAGCGGAAATCGCCAGCGCCAGCCGCCCGTCATCCACCGAAAGCCACAGACGGTACGGTCCCCCAAACCCTGCCGCAGCCGCGCGCACCGGACGGAAGGTGTTTTCTTCGATCAGATCGAAGATCGCGATGCGGCGTTCCTGCTCGATATCGGCATTGCGCCACACGATCGTCGCCTCGTCGAGCTCGATATGCGAGATGCGCGGGTCCGCCATGGGACCCCGTGTTTTGCAGACGCGTTCCGTGCGGGCAAGCTATTTGGCGTGGAAATAGATCGCGGCCTCTCCGTTCCCTCCCCGCTATCCACAGCCTCTTATGGTCGCGGTGCGCTTGCCGCCCCTTTCGCAGTGGGCCACAAGAGCACGATGTCCGCTGCCCAACCCATTCTGCTCCGCGAGCCTGATCCCGCTCTCTCGCTTCCCGCCAATGTCGAAGCGGAAGCCGCGTTTCTGGGCGCAGTGCTCATCGACAACCGCATTCTCGAAGAACTCACGACCCCGCTCGCGCCCGAGCATTTCTTCGCCGCCGTCCATGGCCGGGTCTACGAACGCATCCTCGCGCTGATCGACCGCAAGGCAGTCGTCACTCCAGTCACGCTCAAACCCTATTTCGAG
Source organism: Sphingomonadaceae bacterium (assembly GCA_947442095.1). Classification (GTDB taxonomy): domain Bacteria; phylum Pseudomonadota; class Alphaproteobacteria; order Sphingomonadales; family Sphingomonadaceae; genus Novosphingobium. The sequence goes on along the minus strand of CANEVG010000094.1, from coordinate 188 downwards.
GCGGACGACGGTCTGCGCGAACTGGGTGGCACCGCCTATCTCGCCCGCCTTACTGCCGATGGACAAGGCCTGCTCGCCCCGCGCGAGCTGGCCGAGCAGATCTACGATCTTGCGCTGCTGCGCGAGCTCATCACCGTCGGCCGCAACCTTGTTTCGGGCGCGATGGACACCAGCGAGGCGGTCGCGCC